>CAZFBC010000239.1:0-3774 GCA_964517245.1 uncultured Eubacteriales bacterium
GCCATCGAGTTCGTCCTCGACCAGGCCCGGACGCCCGGGCCGGACGCGGCCGGGTCCGCCGCGATCCTGGCGGCCGCCGAAGGCGGGGACCTCGACGCCGTGACTCGGCTCCTCGAGAAGGACCCCCGGCTTGCCGAGGCCAAGAACGCGGACGGCGATACCGTGCTCCACCAGGCGGCCGGAGGCCGGCGCGGCGAGGAGGCCGCCCTGTCGATCGTCCGCCTGGTCCTGGCCGGCGGGGCGGAACCCGAGACCCTCAACGCGAGCGGCCAGTCCCCCCTCCTTTACGCCGCCTACGCCGGCTACGGCCGGGTCGTCGAGCTGCTCGTCGGCAAGGGGGCCGCGGTCGATCGCCGCGACACCCACGGCCGGACGCCTCTCCATTACGCCGCGCGCGAGGGGAGGGCCCGGGCGGTCGAGGTCCTGCTCGGGAGCGGGGCCGATCCGTTCGTGAAGGACGGCCAGGGCCGGACGCCTCTCGAATACGCCGTTCTGCAGAACAGGGCCGCGGTCCTGGAGAGCCTGATCAAGCTCGTGTCCTACGACATCAAGGGACCGGACGGCTCGATGCTGCTCCACGCCGCCGCTTCGCAGGGGCACGAGGAGACGGTCCGGTCCCTGCTCGAACGAGGCGCGGACCCGGGCCGGCCCTCCCCGGCCGGAGAAACGGCCCTCATCAGCTATCTCAAGGGCGGTCTCGGCGCGCGGGCCCTGGCCGCCATCGCCGACGGCGCCGACGTCGGGGTCAGGGACGCCTCGGGCCGGACCACCCTCCACCTGGCCGTCGAGAAGGGGCTCGGCGAGACCGTCCCGGTCCTGCTCGAAAAGGGCGCGGACCCCTCCGCCGCGGACCGCGACGGCCGGATGCCGCTCGACCTGGCCCGCGAGTGGTTCTATTCCTCGATCGCCGCTCTCCTCGAATCCAAGGGAGCGCCGGCGGCCCGGCCCAAGGTCCACCTCCTCAAGGCGGGAAAGTACGAGATCGCCGACCCGCCGGCCGGGCCGCGGACGGCGACCGCCGTCGTCCGCTATCTCGGCACCGACGGCTTCCTCATCGAGGCCGGGGCCAAGTGCGTGCTCGTCGACGGCCTGGTGGACAATCCCTGGGGCTACACCAACACGCCCCGACGCGCCCTCGACCTGATGAAGTCGGACGGGTCGCCGTTCGGCCGGCTGGACCTCCTGCTCTTCTCCCACGCCCACCGCGACCATTTCGAGCCGGCCATGGCCCTGGCCGTCCTGGCCGCCCAGCCGCGGGCCGCGCTCGTCGGCGACCGCGTCGTCGCCGGCGAGCTCCGGGACGCCGGGCCCGACGCGGCCTCGGCCCTCGGCCGGCGCATCCGGGTGCCGGCGGCCGGACTGGGCGAGCGGGCGGACCTCGAGGTCAACGGCGTCCCCCTGACCGTCCTCGGCGTCAACCACGCATCGGCGGACCGTCCCTATCTGACCCTGGGCTACATCATGCGCCTCGGGCGCTTCACGATCTACCACCAGGGCGACCTCTTCCCGGACGCCAACCTGGCCTTCCTCGACTCCATCGCCTGGGAGAAGGAGAGGATCGACATCGCCTTCTTCGATCCGTTCTTCCTCCAGAACGAGGCGGCCCGGAGGATGGTGCTCGAGCGCATCCGACCCTCGGCCGTCGTCCTCATGCACATGCGCGAAAGCGAGGCGGAGGGCTACCTGAGCCAGGCCCGGCAGTCCGTGCCCCAGGTCCTGGCCTTCGGGAGGCCGATGGAGGCCAAGGTGTTCGTCAAGACGGACTGACGGGAGCTCCGCCGAGTGTCCCGATCACGGTTCGCGGACTGGAGGATCTGATGGAACGAACGGCGGCTTTGACCGGATCGCTTCTGCTGCTGGCCGCGGCCCTTAACGTTCACGCTCAGGAGATAGTCCATGCGGTCAAAGCCGATGACCTGGCCAAGGTCAGGGCCTTGGTGGAGGCCGATCCTCAGATTGTCCATGCCAAGGATCCGGACGGGCGCACAGGTTTACACTGGGCCTGCCGGGGCGTGCATTTCGAGGTATTGAGATATCTGGTCGAAAAAGGGGCGGATGTCAATGCTCGGGACCATGACGGGACCGCCCCGCTCCACAGCCTGGCGTCAAAGGCGCATGACCAAGGGCTCGCCCTCCTGATCGCCCGTAAGGCCGATGTGAATATCAAGGATGACGAGGGGAACACGCCGCTCATGTACGCCGCGCAGTCGGGCAGTCTCGCCGCCGTCCGACGGCTGATGGCTCACGGCGCGGAGGCCTCCAGCAGAAGCTATTTTGGATATACGCCTCTTTTTCGGGCGATCCTGTCTAAGAACCTTGAGATCGCCGCGCTCCTGATCGCCGACGGCGCCGAAGTCGACCTGGTTTTCAGGGAAGACTATTACGGGGACACTCCGTTGAGCTTTGCGGTCAAGTCGGGCAATCTCGAGATGGTCAAGCTCCTGCAAGAAAACGGCGCCAACCTGCGCTACCGGACCAAGCTGGGAGCCGGCCTCCTTCATTTCGCGGCGGCGACGAACAAGGCCGAGATCGCCGGGCACCTGATCGAAAGCGGCCTCGGTATCGATTCCGTCCAGAACGGCGGCCTGACCCCGCTGCACATGGCCGCGATCACGGGCGGCCTGGAAGCGGCCAAGCTCCTTGTGGCTCGAGGCGCAACACTCGAGGCCAAGAGCAAGGACGGGGGGACGCCGCTGCACTTCGCCGTCGCAGCGAGGAACATGGAGATCGCGGAGTTTCTTCGGCGGAGCGGGGCCATGGATACGCCGCGGGAATTTCCGAAATACTCAGGGAAATACCTCGGCCGGAAGCCCCCCGGAGCCGAACCGGAGCCTTTCGTTCCCGAGCTCTTTCGGGATATCTATCGATCCTACAGCCCCATGGTTTTTTCTCCGGACGGGAAGGAAGTGTTCTGGACCGGATATGTCCTGCCGGGCGTGGGGTATCAGAGGATCTGGCGGATGAGGGAAGCGGATGGGACCTGGACGGCACCCGAGGCGGCGCCTTTCTCGGACTTCCCATCATGGCATCCGATGCTGTCCGCTGACGGAAGGAAGATCTATTTCGCTTCGGACCGGCCGAAACCGGGAGGGACCGCCACGCTCGTCGACCTGTGGTACGCGGACAAGCAGACCGACGGCACATGGAGCCGAGCCAAGCATCTCGGCTCGCCCCCGAACCGGGACGCCACCAACGAAATGCTGCCTTCTCCGGCCGGGGATGGAACGATCTACTTCAAGGCGTTCGGCCCAGGCGTCCGGGGGACCCAGATGTTCAAGTCCAAGCTCGTCAACGGCGTTTATGAGGAACCCGTGGGCATCGACGACCTCATCGACGCGAACGGCCGGGACGACTGCGCGGACAAAGACCATCTGATCACCTATAGGTACGGCGATCCGAGGGGGGCCGTGATCTCGATCGTTTTTCACAGACCGGACGGCCGATGGACCCGCCCCGTCTCCATGGGCGATATCGTCCACGGCGGACAGGGGACGTCGGGTGGGGTCGTCAGCCCTGACGGCAAGATCTTCTTTTTCGATCAGAACATCACTCCCTACTGGGTCGATGCCTCCTTCATCGAAAGCTTGCGAAAAGAGGCGCTGAAGACCGACAGATGAAGCCTTTCAGTCACCTGTTCCTGGAAGCGGTCGTCAGCATGACCGCTCTTCGCCGTCTATTCGGAGGAGTGAACATGAAATGCCTGACGCGTTGGGTCTCGATCATGGTCCTGGCGCTCGCCGCGTCCGGGATTTTCGCGCAAGTGGAAAAGGCGTC
>CAZFBC010000240.1:0-3739 GCA_964517245.1 uncultured Eubacteriales bacterium
CGAGGCGGGCGATCGCCGCGCTCGACTTGGCCATCTGCATGAGCGAGAGCATGCCCTCCTGCATGCGCATGCCGCCGGAGCAGGAGACGATGACGAGCGGGCGGCGGTCCTCGAGGGCCCGCTCGCAGGCCCGGGCGATCTTCTCGCCGACGACCGAGGCGACGCTGCCGCCGAGGAAGCCGAACTCCATGGCCAGGACGTAGACGGGGATGCCGCCCATCGTGCCCCGGGCCGTGACGATGGCCTCGGTGAGGCCCGTCTTCTTCTCGTTCTCGCGGATGCGGTCGGCGTAGCGCTTGACGTCGACGAAGCCGAGGGCGTCGACGGAGCGGATGTTGGCGTCGAGGACCTCGTAGGCGCCCTCGTCGAAGAGCATCTGCAGGCGCTCCTCGGCCGAGATCCGGAAGTGGAAGCCGCAGGACGGGCAGACGGCGAGGTTGTCGAGGATGTCCTGCTTGTAGAGGATCCGCTGGCAGCTGTTGCACCGGGTCCAAAGACTGGTCATGGGTTTTGTCCTTTGCGTCGGCTCAGGGCTTCGATGACCGCGTTCGAGTCGGGCAGGTCGAGGCCGAAGTCGTCGTCGTCGGCCTGGAGAAGGCGCTTGACGGAGGCGACCAGGGCCGCGGTGTCGAGCGGTTTCTCGAAATAGTCCGAGGCGCCGAGGCCGTTGAGCGCCTCCTGCCGGTACTGGGGCCCGCGGTACAGGCCCGTGACGAGGATGACCGGGACCTTGCCCCCGGTCTCCCGGGAGATCTTCTGAGTCAGGTCGAAGCCGTGCATTTTCGGCAGCATGGCCTCGACGATGACGAGGTCGGGCTTCTCGGACCGGAAGCTCTCGTAGCCGGCCTGGCCGTCGGACGCCGAGACGATCCGGAACTTGTGCGGCGTCAACAGCTTGGTCATCCGCTCCAGGCTTCCGGCGTCGTAATCGACGATGAGGATCTTCTTCTCTGGCATGGGGTGCGCGCCCGATAATCGTAAGGGATTAGCCCGGCCGTGTCAAACCCCCAGGGGGGGCCTCTCCCCTCGGGGACACGTACCGCGGGTACGTGTCCCCGCTTTAACGCGCGGTCGAAAACCGCTATGATGGGCGGGCAAGATGCGCAAGTCCAGGCGGCACGCCCTCGGCCAGCACTTCCTGGCCAGCGAAGGCGTCCTGCGCAAGATCGCCGGCGTCATCGGCGCGAGGCCGGACGACGTCCTGGTCGAGGTCGGGGCGGGCCGGGGCGTCCTGACGGCCGCGCTGGCGGCGGGCGGGGGGCGCGTCGTCGCGCTCGAAAAGGACGAGCGGCTCATCCCGGAGCTCCGGAGGACGATGCCGGCCAACGTCGAGGTCGTCCACGCCGACGTCTTGAGGGTCGACCTCCGCGATATCCTGAAGAAGTCGGGAGTGACGGCCTTGCGCCTGGTCGGCAACATCCCCTATTCGATCTCCTCTCCCCTGCTGTTCCGAGTCCTCGACGAGCGGGCCCTCGTCGCCGACGCCGTCTTCCTGCTTCAGAAAGAAGTGGCCGAGAAAGTCACGGCGGGCCCGGGCTCGAAAAGCTACGCGCCGCTCGGCATCCTGCTGCAGAACGAGTTCGAGGCGAAGATCGCGTTCGCGGTCGCCCCGGGCTCGTTCTCGCCGCCGCCCAAGGTCCGGTCGGCCCTGCTGACCCTCCGCCGGCGGCCCGCTCCGCTCCGTCCGGGCGCGGCCGACGAGCCCTTCCGCGCTTTCCTCCGGGCGGCCTTCACCGAGCGGCGCAAGACGCTCCGGAAGAACCTGGCCCGCCGCGCCGCGCCGGCCGCAGTCGAGGCGGCCTGCGCGGAGCTCGGGATCGGACGGGAAGCGCGCGCGGAGGAGCTGTCCCCCGACGCCCTGTTCGCCCTCTTCCTCGCCCTCGCGTCCTAGCCGGCGTGCGAGGGGACGGGATCGGGGACACGGACCAAGGGTACATGTCCCCTTCCGTTGTGCTATAATCGCGCCGTGAAAAAGCGGAAGAAGAAAGGCGCGAACGGCCGGAACGGCAAGGCCGCGGCCCGGAAGAGCGCTCTGGCCGTCGAGATCACCGGGGTCGTCCTCGTCATCCTCGCCCTCTTCGCCTTCATCAGCGTCGTCAGCTACGACTCCGGGGACCCGTCCTTCGCCGCCGCCCCCACGGCGGACCACGGCATCCGCAATTTCGCCGGCCGCTTCGGCGCCTATTTCTCCCAGGCCATCCTCTGGTCGATCGGGCTGGCCGCGTTCGTCTTCCCCTTCGTCCTGGGCTACGCGGCCCTGCGGGCCGTCCTGAGGGGGACCGCCGCCCACCTGCTCAAGCGCCTGGGCACCATCGCCCTGGGCCTGCTCATCGTCTGCCCGCTCCTGGCACTCATCTTCGAGTCCTTCACCCTCAGCGGCAGCACCGTGCCGGCCGGCGGCATCGTCGGCGGGCTCCTGCTCGACCTTCTCGTCCGCTACCTCAGCACGCTGGGCTCCTTCGTCTTCCTCCTCGGCGCCCTGGCCGCCTTCCTCCTCTTTTCCACGCGCTGGTCCCTGGCCGGGACGCTCCGCTTCGCCAAGGGGGCCTTCGACTCGACGGCCAAGGAAGTCCGCATCAAGGTCACGGACTACCGCAAGACCAAGGCCAAGGACCGGATGCGGGAGAAGGTCCGCCAGAAGTACACCCCGCCGGCCGAAGCCGCCGGGCCCGACCCCGGGGACGAAAAGGCCGCCCGCAGGGCCGAGCGGGAGCGGGAGCGCGAGAGCCGCCGGCGGGAGAAGGAGGAGGCCCGCCGTCCCGCCAAGGTCCTGCCGCCGCCGCCCAAGCCCAAGCCCGCCCCCCCGCCCAAGCCCGAGCCCCTCCTCTTCCCCGACCTCGGCCGCAAGGGTGACTACCACTACCCGCCGTTCAGCCTGCTCGAGCCCGGCAAGCCGGCCGAGAAGGTCGACCAGGCCGAGCTCTCCGACAAGAAGCGGCGCATCGAGGAGAAGCTCCGGGAGTTCGGCATCGAAGGCGAGGTCCGCGAGTACCACCCGGGCCCGGTCATCACGACCTACGAGTTCTTCCCGGCCCCGGGCATCAAGGTCGCCCAGGTCGCCAACCTGACCGAGGACCTGGCCCTGGCCCTGGAGACCGAGTCGGTCCGCATCCAGCGCATCCCCGGCAAGTCCTCGCTCGGCGTCGAGATCCCCAACGACCGTCGCGAGACCATCAAGCTCCGCGACATCATCGAGTCCGAGAGGTTCCAGGGCTCGCCGTCCAAGCTGACCTTCGCCCTGGGCAAGGACGTCCACGGCGGGGTGGCCGTCACCGACCTCGCGGTCATGCCCCACCTCCTCATCGCCGGGTCGACCGGGACGGGCAAGAGCGTGGCCCTCAACGCCCTCATCGCCAGCATCCTCTACAAGGCCACGCCGGAGGAGGTCAAGATCGTCCTCATCGACCCGAAGAGGCTCGAGTTCACGCTGTACGAGGACATCCCCCACCTCCTCTGCCCGGTCATCAACGACCCGAAGAAGGCCCACGTCGTCCTCATGGACATCGTCAAGAAGATGGAGGAGCGCTACAAGAAGCTCCAGGCGGTCAAGGTCCGCAACATCGACCAGTACAACACCCAGATGCGGCAGCTCATCGCCGAGAAGAAGGGCCCCCTCACCGACGAGGAGAAGGCGGCCCTCCAGCCCCTGCCCTACATCGTCATCATCATCGACGAGCTGGCCGAGCTGATGATGGTCGGGGCCCAGGAGGTCGAGTTCTTCATCGGCCGGCTGGCCCAG
>CAZFBC010000241.1:0-3737 GCA_964517245.1 uncultured Eubacteriales bacterium
ACGTTGTCGAGGAAGTAGCGGTCGTGGGTGACGGCGATGACCGTGCCCTTGTACTGCTGGAGGTGGCGCTCGAGCCAGCCGACGGACTCGGCGTCGAGGTGGTTGGTCGGCTCGTCGAGGAGGAGGATGGCGGGCTCGGCGAGGAGGAGGCGGGTCAGGGCGACGCGGCGGCGCTCGCCGCCGGAGAGGACGGCGACGGGGGTGTCGGGGGGCGGGCAGCGGAGGGCCTCCATGGCGTGCTCGAGGTGGCTGTCGAGGTTCCAGGCGTCGTGCTTCTCGATCTCCTCGAGGAGGCGGGCCTGCTCGGCGAGCAGCGCGTCCATGTCGGCGTCGGGGTCGCCGAACTTCTCGTTGACCGCGTCGTAGCGGGAGAGGAGGTCGACGACGGGCTGGACGCCCTCGCGGACGATCTCGATGACGGTCCTGGCCGGGTCGAGCTGCGGGTCCTGCTCGAGCAGGCCGATGGAGTAGCCCTTGCTGACGGCCAGCTCGCCGATGTAGCCGGTGTCGACGCCGGCGATGATCCTGAGCAGGGTCGACTTGCCCGAGCCGTTGAGGCCGAGGACGCCGATCTTGGCCCCGTAGTAGAAGCCGAGCGAGATGTCCTTGAGGACCTGGCGGTTGGGCGGGTGGACGCGGCCCACCCCTGACATGGAGAAGATGACGTGCGTGTCGGAAGGCATGCGTGGATTATATCACTTGGGGTCGGACCTCAGCGACTTATTTATATACAGTTGGTTAGGCCCGGATCCGGGCATTGCCCAAACTGATGGATCGACGTTTTCGGGGGTAAAAATGACGATTTTCTATTTTGCGGCAGAACCCAGGACGGCCTTCTTCAGGCCGGGATGGACCTTGGCCTTGTGGGCCTCGGCCTGGGAAAGGAACGCGCGGGCCTCATCGAGGCGGTGTTGCGAATAGAGGATATTGATCAGGTTGTTGTAGGCCTCGGCGTGGCGCGGGTCCCCGTCGATGGCCAGGCGGTAAGCGGCCTCGGCTTCCTCGATACGGCCGAGCCGGAAGAGCGCGTTGCCGCGGGCGTGGCTATAAACAGCCGGGACGCGGGAGACCTCCCCGCCGTTGTCCATTTCGCCCCATCCCTGCTCCTCAATCAGCTCGGCCTTGGCGTCCTGGACGATCTTGGTATAGGCCGGGACCTGGCAGGATCCCCGGCTCTTGGCCTCCAACTCGGCCCTCATGGCCTCGTCGACCTCGTCGATGAGACCGGCAACGTTGTCGGCCCGGGCGTTCATTTTTCGAAGCCGCGCGAGCGCGACCGCCTCGGTCAGCTTGAGATAGCCCGCTTCGGCCGCCAGGATGTGATCGAGCGCGGCTTCGAACCCGCCCCGCTTGTAGAGGACCTGGGACATCAGGAGATGGGCCTCGTGATGCTCGGGGAGATTCTCCAGGCAGATGCGGGCTTCCCGCTCGCATTTCTCGAGGTCGTCGCGCCTGAACGCGGCCTTGGCCTTGTCGACGCGGCCTGAGAGCCGGGCGTATTCGTCGAGCAGGGCCAGGTCCTTGTCTTGTGCGGAGACGGCCGGAACCAAAGCGACGAAAGTGAACGCGAGCCACGCCAAGGTCCACGCGGCTTTATTCATAGGGCACTCCATTTTGATCTCATTTTAGAGGATGCGATCTATTGCGTCAATCAGCCCATTGGGATCGGTAGCCCATTGGGGTCGGACCTCAGCATTTTTTTTATTTACAATAGTTTAGTTCCGTTTTATAGCGACGCCCAAACTGATGGATTCACGTTTTTAACCCCAAAAACATCAAATTGGAATCCAGCGCTGAACATAATTCGCGTTTTTGACCCCAAAAGCGCTCAACTCAAACTGTACGTCCGGGTAGAAACAGGATTTAATTTGTTGATATTTATGGTTCTTGCTGAGGTCCGACCCCAATGAGCAACACGCGGATGCGGGACTCCTCTTCGCCGCCGGTGTAGACACGCTCGACGGCCTTCTGGAAGTCCGACGCCTTGGCCTTGGGGATGTCCACGAACTTCTGGGGGTTCCGGTCGACGAGCGGGAACCAGGAGCTCTGGATATGGACCATGATCCGGTGGCCTTTGCGGAAGGTGTGGCAGACGTCGGGCATGCTGAAGTCGATCGTCTCCTCCCGGCCGGGCGTGAACGGCTCCGGCTTCTCGAGGCTGTTGCGGAACTTGCCCCGGAAGGGCTCGCCGCGCACGAGCTGCTGGTAACCGCCCATGCGGACCCGGCACGGGTTCGGCTGCGGGTCGGGGTGATCGTCCGGATAGACGTCGATGAGCTTGACCACGAAGTCCGAGTCCGTGCCCGACGTGGAGACGCGCAGCGACGGCGCGACCGGGCCCACGACCGTCACGTCGCTCGCGAGAGGTTCCGTCCGGTAGACGAGGACGTCCGGCCGCCGGGCCGCGAATCGCTGGTCCTCGCTCATGTAGTCGCCCGGCATGCCGTCGCCGGTGTGCCCGATGACGGGCACGGGACGGTCGGGATCGCTGACGTACTCGTCGAACGCGACTCCCCCGTCCTTCTCCGGCTCGAACGCGAGCCGGCCGCCGGGCAGGAGATACAGGCTCGCCTCCCGGGCCTCCGGGGGCGGCCAGGCGTCGAACCGCCGCCATTCGTTCGAGCCCGTCTCGAACAGCCAGGCCTTCGGCGCGGCCCCGCCCTCCGGGCCCTTCAGGCCGTTCCCCTCGCCCTTCAAGTGCTCGAGAAAGAACGGGAATTCGATATTCTGCCGGTAGAACTCCGCCGTCTTCGACCCGAAGCTCAGGTTGCCGAGCCGGTCGCCGTCCCCCCGAGACCAACCGCCGTGCCGCCAAGGCCCCATGACCAGGGTGTTCGGCGCGAGCGGCCCGTTCTTCTCCAGCGCGTGGAACAGCTTCAGCGGGCCGGCCAGGTCCTCGGCGTCGAACCAGCCGCCGACGAAGAGGACGGCCGGCTTGATGCCCTTCATGTGCGGCACCAGCGAGCGGGACCGCCAGAACTCGTCGTAGTTCGGATGGTCCAGGTGGGCGGTCCAATAGGGGTTCTCGCCCTTGTAGTAAAGCTCCTCGCTCTTCGAGAGCGGCCCCATCCGGAGGAAGAAATCGTAGGCGTCGGGCGCGCGGGGAAACCTGGCAGGCGTCCGGGCCGGGGCCGCCGGGCCGCCCTCCCGCGGCCGGAAGAACCGGTAGAAGTTGAAGTTCGCGGCCAGGTAGAAGGCGCCGTTGTGGAAGGAGTCGTCGCCGTCCGCGACGTCCCCGATCGGCGCCTGCGGGGAGGCCGCGACGAGGGCCGGATGGGCGTCGATCATCCCGAACGCGGCGAAGAAGCCGCCGTAAGAGCCGCCCCAGATGCCCACGCGGCCGTTGTTGCCGGCCACGTTCTTGACCAGCCAGTCGACGGTGTCGTAGGTGTCCGTCGTCTCGTCGGCGTCCCCGGGCCCCTCGAGCCGGGCCTTCCGCGGGGGGATGTCGACGAACTCGCCCTCGGACCTGTAGCGGCCGCGCACGTCCTGGTAGACGAAGATGAACCCTTCCCTTTCGAAGATCTCCGAGGGCCCGAGGACCGGCCTGTAATTGTCGGGGCCGTACGGGGCGACGGAATAGGGGGTCCGCTGCATCATGATCGGATAGTCCCGATCGGCGTTCTTCGGGACGTAGACCGCGGTGAAAAGCTTGATCCCGTCCCGCATCGGGATCATGTGCTCGTGCTTGACGTAGTTGGCCCGGGTGTACTCGAGCTGCTTACGGACGAGGTCGG
>CAZFBC010000242.1:0-3702 GCA_964517245.1 uncultured Eubacteriales bacterium
CTCGATGCGGGTTGAATTGCGTTTATTTTACACGACTTCCCCGCCTTTGACAATATGACCGCCTCGGCAGTGCCTCCTCTTGGGGATTATGGTAGAATACGGGGGTGAAAAAGCGTCTGGAAGGGATCCTGGAGAAAGTGCGCTCGGGCCGGCTCACGCCCGCCGCGGCCCTCGAGCTCCTCGAAGGCTTCCCCTACTGCGACCTCGATTTCGCCAAGGTCGACCACCACCGCGAGGTCGCCAAGGGGGCGCCCGAGGTCGTCTTCGGCCTGGGCAAGACGCCGGACCAGATCGTCCGCATCGCCCGGGAGATCCTCAAGAAGGGCTCGAACCTCCTCGTCACCAGGGTCGAGCCGGAGACCTGGGCGAAGATCAGGCCCCGGCTCCCCGGCGCCGTCTACACCCCGGCCGCCCGGACCGTCGCCAGGGTCCGGACGAAGGCCCCGGCCGGCCGCGGCACCATCGCCGTCCTGACCGCCGGGACGTCGGACATCCCGGTGGCCGAGGAAGCGGCCGTGACGGCCGAGGTCCTGGGCAACGCGACCGAGCGCATCTACGACGTCGGCGTCGCCGGCCTCCACCGGCTCCTCGGCCAGTACGACCGCCTGCGCCTGGCCCGGGTCGTGGTCACGGTCGCCGGCATGGAGGGCGCCCTGCCGAGCGTCGTCGCCGGGCTCGTCCGGGTCCCCGTCGTCGCCGTGCCGACGAGCGTCGGCTACGGGGCGTCGTTCAAGGGCCTGGCCGCCCTGCTGGCCATGCTCAACGCCTGCCCGGGAGGCGTGGCCGTCGTCAATATCGACAACGGCTTCGGCGCCGGCTTCCTGGCCAGCCAGATCAACCATCTCTAACGCATGGGATCGGGCGGGGACCGCCCGGAAGGACAATAGGTTGAGCGCCTTGACAAGGTGCGGTCCCGTACCTATATTCTATGAGAACATCCGGACCGAAAAGGCTTCATGGAGATCATTGACCAGGTCAGGCAAGCCTCGTCCATAGTCGAGATCGCCTCCCAGTACACGACCCTGAAACGACGGGGCCGCAAGTGGGTGGGGCTCTGCCCGTTCCACACCGAGAAGACCCCCTCGTTCACCGTCGACGAGGAGAAGCAGCTCTACCACTGCTTCGGCTGCGGGGCCGGCGGGGACGTGTTCTCCCTGGTCATGGAGAGGGAGAACCTGACCTTCCCCGAGTCCCTCAAGAGCCTGGCCGAGCGCTACCACGTCCCCCTGCCGGCCAATCCGAGGGTCCGGCCCGAGGTCCTCAAGCTCGAGGAGAAGCTGTTCAAGGCCAACGAGCTGGCCCTCGGCCATTTCCGCAAGAACCTGTTCGGCACGCCGGAGGGCAAGAAGGCCCTCGAGTACCTGCGGAAGCGCGGCCTCTCGGACGAGACCATCGAGACGCTCAAGATCGGCTACGCCATGAACGCCTGGACGGCCCTGATCGACTTCTTCCGGACCCAGGACGTCCCCGCTCCGCTTCTCGAGAAGGGCGGGCTGGCCCTGACCGGCCGGCAGCCGGGCGAGTTCCGGGACCGCTTCCGCGGCCGGGTCATCTTCCCCATCTTCAGCCTGACGGGCCGCGTCGTCGCCTTCGGCGGGAGGACGGTCGTCGACGCCGAGCCGAAGTATCTCAACTCGCCGGAGACGCCCCTGTACTCCAAGGGCAAGCTCCTCTACGGCCTGAACTTCACCAAGGACGCCGTCCGGCAGGAGGGCACGGCCATCCTGGTCGAGGGCTACACGGACTTCTCGTCGCTCTACCAGGCCGGCGTCCGCAACGTCGTCGCCTCCCTGGGCACCGCCCTGACGGCCTGGCAGGTCGGCCAGGCCATGCGCTTCGCCTCCCGCCTCGTCGTCAACTACGACGGCGACAGCGCCGGGCGGACGGCCGCCGCCCGGGCGGTCCCCCTGGGCTTCGAAAAGGGCCTCAACGTCGAGGTCCTCGTCCTGCCCGACGGGCTCGACCCGGACTCGTTCCTCCGGAAGCACGGCCGGGACAGGTACCTGGCCGCTCTCAAGAAGACCGTCTCGGGCCTCGATTTCCTGATCGACGCCCTGGCCGCGGGCGGCCGCCTGGGCATCCCCGAGGAGAAGGGCAAGGTCGTCCGGGCCGTCGTCCGGGAGATCGAGAAGGTGCCCGACCCCGTCGCCCGGAGCGAGTACCTGCGGCGGGCCAGCTCGAAGCTGGGCGTCGGCGAGGAGCTCCTGCGCGGCATCGTCGAGAACAGGGCCCCGGACAAGGGCCTGGAGGAGGCCGGCCTCTTCTGCCCGGCCGAAAAGCGCCTCTTCCAGATCCTCATGGAGGCCCCCGCGGTCGCGCCCTACGTCTTCGCCGAGTGCGGCGACGAGATCTTCGAGGGCCTGAAGAGCGAGCCGGTCTTCCGCTACATCCTGGACTGCTTCCGGCAGGAGCGGGACTGGAGCTTCCCGGGCCTGCAGGGCAAGGTCCCGCCGGCCCTCCTGTCGCAGCTGGCCCAGGCCCTGTTCGAGAAGTCCTCGGGCGGCTCGGTCGAGGAGGCGCAGGAATGCCTGAAGTCCCTGCGCAAGGTCCACCTCGTGAACCGGCTCAAGGACATCCAGGGGAAGATCGCCCGCTCGGAGAAGAAGGGCGAGAAGGAGGAGCTCCTGGCGCTCCTCTACCAGAAGCAGGACGTCACCAAGCAGATCCTGTCGATGACGTGAGGGTGAAGACCATGAGGGAAAGAGGTGCGCGACGTGTCTCCCGATAACAAGCTCCACAAGGACGAGATCTCCCAGCTGATCTCGAAGGGCCGCAAGCAGGGCTACCTGCTCTTCGAGGAGATCGACAAGACCTTCACCGAGGACCTGGACTCCGAGGAGGACTTCGACGATTTCCTGTCGTCGATGGGCGACTACGGGATCAAGATCCTGGATTCGCGCCAGAAGGAGATGATCCCCCAGCGGCGCAAGACCGACCTCGTCTCGACCCACGGCCTGGAGCGGACGACCGACCCGGTCAAGCTGTACCTCCGCGAGATGGGCAACATCTCGCTGCTGACCCGCGAGGGCGAGATCGCCATCGCCCGCGAGATCGAGCGCGGCGAGAAGAGCATCATCAAGGCCCTCAGCCGGACCCGCCTCGTCCTCAACGAGGTCCTGAGCCTCGAGGAGCGCATCAAGGAGAACCCCTTCGTCATCCAGGAGATGTTCGACGTCTCCGAGGAGGACATCGCCGAGGGCAAGCTCGAGGAGAAGAAGAAGCAGATCCTGGCGAAGATCAAGAAGATCCGGGAGCTCAGCCGCAGGCTCGACCGGATCCCGGAGAAGAGGAAGACCCTGGTCGGCCGCGGCCGCGTCATCGTCAGGATCAGCCGGAACATCCGCGACCTCAACCTCCGCTCGGCCCACCGGGAGAAGATCATCGAGGAGCTGCGGACCCGGCTCAGGGCCATCAACGACCTCGAGGACGCGCGGGACGACCTGCAGTCCGCCCTGGCCAAGAAGAGGAAGGACGACCCGTCCCTCAAGCGCAAGGTCCGCGACGTCAACCGGGAGCTGCGCCGGGAGACCGAGGAGGTCGGGCTCGATCCCGAGTCCCTGCGGCGGGCCGTCCGGGCCATCACGGCCGGCAAGAAGGTCAGCGACCAGGCCAAGAAGGAGCTCGTCGCGGCCAACCTGCGCCTCGTCGTCTCCATCGCCAAGAAGTACACCAACCGCGGCCTCCAGTTCCTCGACCTCATCC
>CAZFBC010000243.1:0-3700 GCA_964517245.1 uncultured Eubacteriales bacterium
GTTGAAATGCGCGGCGCGCGGCTCTATGATGGGCGGCATGACGAGGAAGGTCCGATGCGCGGGCCGGCCGATGACGGCCGTCGTGCTGGCCGGCGGCCGCGGCCGCCGCATGGGGGCCGACAAGGCCGGGCTCGACGTCCGCGGCCGGACGCTCCTCGAGCACGTCCTGGCCCAGCTCGCGCCCCGCTTCGACGAGGTCCTGGTGGTCGTCTCGCCCGGCGGGACCCGGCAGGCCGAGGCGCTCGTCGGGAATAGGCTCCGGCCGTCGCTCCGCGTCGTCGAGGACGAAGCGCCCGGCCTCGGGCCGCTCGGCGGGATCCTGGCCGGGCTGAAGGCGGCGGCGAACTCCGCCTGCGCCGTCGTCGCCTGCGACATCCCGGACGTCGACGTCCCGCTCCTCCGGTCGCTCGCCCGGGCCGCCGCGGACGCGGACGTCGCCGTCCCCGTCGACCCGATGGGGCGCCGCGAGCCGCTCTTCGCCGTCTACGGGAAGACGGCCGGGCCGGAGATCGAGGCGCTCCTGCGGTCCGGGGAGCGAAGCGTCCTGCCCCTGTTCGAGCGGTGCCGGACCGTCCCGGTGGCCCTGGGGGACGGGAGGCGGCTCCGCAACCTCAACACCCGGGGCGACTACGAAGCCTACCTGACCGCTCTCGTCTCCCGCCGCCCGAAAAGGCCGTAGAAGAGGAAGCGGCCGGCGACCCCGGCCGCGAGGACGAGGGCCAGCGCCGCGGCGGGAAGCCCCGCCCCGACGAGGACGAGGGCCGCGCCGAGAAGCGCCAGCCTGGCGATGTGGAGCGTCCCGTGCCTTGCGGCCGGCGGCCGGAGCGACGGGCCCGGGCGATGGCCGAAGAGGCCGTACCCGGGCGCGACGAGGAGGGCGGCCGCCGCGTCGGCCGCGACGAAGAGGAACGCCGAAAGAACGAAGGGCCCGCTCCCGGACGCGCCGCCCGCGCCGGCGCCCCGGACGCAGGCCGCCGCGAGCGCCCCGACGGACAGGGCCGTCAGGAAGAAGGACAGCGGCGTGTACGCCCGGTTCCAGAAGGACACGGTCCGGAGCATGTAGATCCGGGTCATGCTCAGCAGGAACAGGATCCCGGCGACGGCGGCCGCGGCCAGGACTCCCCTCTCCAGCCCGCTCGCCGCCGGCCGCCGCAGGACCAGCAGGGCGGCCAGCGCCGTGAGGGCCATGAAGCCGAGCTCGAACAGGATCTCCCGGCTCAGCCAGGAGGTCCGGAGGTTGGCCAGGGCCCGGCGGGCCCGGAAGGGATGGCGGACGTGGAAGAACGACAGGGCCGCCGCCGCGGCCATGAGCCCGAGGGCGACGGCGAGCAGTCCCAGCCCCGTCCGCCGCGCGGCCGGGCCCGCGCCTCCCGGCGCGAGGAGGGGCAGGGCGGCGAGGAGGAACACGCCCACGGCCGACTGGGCCGTCACCGTGAACGCGACGAGGGGCCATTCCTTGAGCACGGGCGCCTAGACCTCCTCCCAATTGGCCACGCCGGCCGCCCGCGCCGCGGCCCGGGCGGCGGCGCGGTGCGGCGTGATGACGAGGGCCGGCTCCGTCTCCGCGGGATCGGGGAGCGGGAAGATCCGCCCGATGTCGCCGTGCTTCTCCCGCAACGCCGCCAGGTCGCCGAACTCGAGGGCCCGCTGGGGGCAGGCGGCGACGCAGGCCGGGGTCCCCCCGGCCTCGACGGCGTCGCGGCAGAAGTCGCACTTGGACACGGTGTTCGTCCGCGCGTCGAAGCGGAGCGCCCCGTAGGGGCAGGCCCATTCGCAGTAGCGGCAGCCGATGCAGGCCCCGGCGTCGACGAGGACGATGCCGTCGGCGCGCTTGGTGATGGCCCGCACCGGGCAGGCCAGCTCGCAGACCGGCTTCCCGCAGTGGTTGCAGGCCATCGAGACGTTGTAGGCGACGACCGACGGCACCCAGGCCTCGCCCCGCTTCTCCCAGCCGCCGCCGGCGACCTCGTAGACGCGCCGCCAGTGGACGCCGGGCTCCAGGTCGTTCCTGTCCTTGCAGGCGGCCTGGCAGGCCTTGCATCCCGTGCAGGCCGAGGCGTCGAAGAAGAAGCCGAATCGAGCGGCCACGTCAGCGCTCCTCCGCCTTTTCCACCTGGACCATGATGGTGTGCTGGGCGTTGCCGAAGGCCAGCGGCGTCCAGCGCTCCGAGGACAGGACGTTGACCGAGCCGCGCCGGTCGACGCCGTCCTTGTCCGGCGTCCACCAGGCCCCCTGGGGCAGGGCGACGACCCCGGGCATGATGCGCGGGGTCAGCCGGCAGGGGACGACCGTGGCGCCCCGGTCGTTCCAGACCCGGACCGGGTCGCCGTCCCCGATCCCGCGCGGCCCGGCGTCGACGGGATTGATGAAGAGGCGCTGGGGGAAGGCCTCCTCGAGCCAGTCGACGCCCTCGAGGGTCGAGTGGACGCGCGACAGGGCGTGATGACCGACGAGCGAGAGCGGGAACCGCGCCGCCTCGGGCCCGAACGGGCTCTCCCACTCCCGGATGTACTTGGGGACGGCGGGGATCTCGTCGGGCCGGCCCATGTCGTGGAGGCGCTTGGAGAAGATCTCGATCCTGCCCGACGGCGTCGGCAGGGGGTGCCGCTCCGGGTCGCGCCGGAAATCCTCGAAGGCCACGGCCGGCCGCGTGACCGGGACGGAGTAGACGCCGGCGTTCGAGCGCTCGAGCTCGTCGAGCGTCGGCAGGCCGGGGAAGCGCGTCTCGCGGTAGCGGTCGAGGGCCCAGGCGACCCAGCCGCGCTCGTCCCGCCCCTCGGTGTAGTCCCGCTCGAGCCCGAGCCGCCCGGCGATCTCGGCGCTGATGCGGTAGTCGCTCTTCGTCTCGAACGGCGGCTCGACGACCTGGGGCATGAGCAGGACCTCGTCGCCGTACTTCCAGCCGTCCTCGAGGCCCCAGGTCTCGAACTGGGTGCAGGCCGGGAGGACGACGTCGGCGAACCGGGCCGTCGGGGTCAGGAAGTTGTCCTGGACGAGGAGGAACTCGACCTTGGCCGTGTCGGCCAGGATACGGGCGGTCCGGTTGACGTTGGCGTGCTGGTTGACGAGGGCGTTGCAGGCGACGGCCCAGATGCACTTGATGTCGGTCGCGAGCCGGTCGGCGCCGCGGACGCCGTCGGCCGGGCCCATCTCGCGGCCGCGCAGGACCGCCTCGGTCCAGAGGAAGCTCGGGATGAGGGTCTTGACCGGGTTCTCGCCGACCGGGAAGACGAGCCAGAAGGGGCCGCCGTCGGGCGCCTGGAGGGCGATGCCGCTGGCCCAGCCGCCGGGGACGCCGACGTTGCCGGTGATGGCCGCGAGGACGCAGCCGGCCCGGACGACCTGCTCGCCGTAAGCCCGCCGCTGCATCCCGTAGCCCTGGTAGAGGACGCCCGGCTTGGACGTGGCGTACTCGCGGGCGATCCGGGCGATGGTCGCGCGGGGGACGCCGCAGATCGGCTCGGCCCAGTCCGGCGTCTTCGGGACGCCGTCGCGGACGCCGAGCAGATAGTCCTTGTAGCTCTCTTCCCCTTCCGCTCCGGCCGGCATCTGGGCGGCGTCGAAGCCGACGCAGTGGGTCCTGACGAACTCCGTGTCGACGAGGTCCTCCGTGACCATGACGTGGGCCATGGCCGTCATCATGGCCGCGTCCGTGCCGGGGCGGATGGGGATCCACTCGTCGGCGAGGCCCGCGGCGCT
>CAZFBC010000244.1:0-3577 GCA_964517245.1 uncultured Eubacteriales bacterium
AGAGGAAGATCGTCGAGATCGACCGCGACAAGTGCGACGGCTGCGGCCTGTGCACGACCGCCTGCGCCGAGGGCGCCCTGGCGCTCGACGGGGAGAACAAGGCCGTCCTCGTCCGCGAGATCTTCTGCGACGGACTGGGCGCCTGCCTCGACGTTTGCCGGACGGGGGCCCTCAAGGTCGTCGAGCGGGAGGGCGACGCGTACGACCCGCGCGCCGCCTTCGACCATGTCCTCGGAACGCGGGGCCCGGCCGCGGCGGCCATGGTCCACGGCGCCGGCCTCCACCGCGGGCCCTCGGGCTGTCCCGGCAGCCGGGCCTGCGACATCCCCCCCGATCCCGGTGCCGGCCCCGGCGGCCCGGCCGTCTCCCGGCTCGGCCAGTGGCCGATCCAGCTCCACCTCGTCTCGCCGGTGGCCCCCTATTTCGAAGGGTGCGACCTCCTCGTCGCCGCCGACTGCACGGCCTTCGCCCTCGGCGGGTTCCACGAGGAGCTGCTCAAGGGCCGGAAGCTCGTCATCGCCTGTCCCAAGCTCGACGACACGCAGAGCTACGCGGAGAAGCTGACCGAGCTCATCAAGCGGAACCGCCTCAGGTCGCTGACGGTGGCCGTCATGACCGTGCCCTGCTGCTCGGGCCTTCTCAGGATCGTCGAACTGGCCGCGGAGCTCTCGGGCGCGCCGGTCGAGGTGAAAAAGGTCGTCATCGGCATCGACGGGAGGACCGTCCAGGCCGCGTGAGCCCGTATCAGACGGACAGGGCGATCAGCAGCTGGGCGGGGAAGTAGGTCCCGAGGACGAGGAGCCGGGCCGCCGGCACCTTCCGGGCGAACCGGTCGTAGGCCAGCACCGAGTCGGATACCAGGAACAGGACCGCCCCAACGAAGGCCAGGAGCGTCCGCGTCCCGCCCAGGTCGACGTACCGCGCCGCCGCGAAACCGGCCATGGCCGTGATGGCCGCGATGTAGACGAACACGGGGACCTTCATCGGCCCGAGCTTCGGCGCCAGCAGGAAGAACATGAGCAGGCCGAAGAGGACGAAGGGGAGGAAGGTCGCCGCCGACGGCGGATTCCCCGGCCGCGGCCGGAAGGCCAGGATGTAGAGGACCTGGGCGGCGAGGAAGGCGACGAGCCCGGCCGTGAACCGCTTCTCGGGGAACATCAGGGCGATATCGCCGAGGAGCGAGAAGACGAGCCCGGCCAGCACGAGCGTCTTGTAGGCCGCCGGCACGGGGGCCGGGGCGGCCGCCGCCACGGCGATGATCAGGCCCGTCGTCAGGGGCTTCGCGACGAGGTGGACCCGCCGCCGTCCCCCGACCTCGGACCAGGCGGCCGCGACCGCCGACACGATCACGCAGGCGACGAGAGCGACCGTCGCGGGCGACACGTCCATGCCCTACCTCCTGTCCTCTTTCTCCCGGCGCAGGCGCTCGCGGGCCTCCTCGAACATCGGCTCGGCGTAGGCGCTCGGCCAGGTGCGCTCCTCGAACGTCCGCTTCTCGACCATTTTCAGGAAGCCCTCGAACTCGGCGAAGTACGACCCGTAGATATGGAAGCTGTCGACGAGGTCGGCGTAACGGCCGACCCGGACGGCCCGGCCGGTCTTCTCCGCGACCCGCGCGGCGACGACGCGCTGGAGGTCGGTCAGGGCGAAGACGTTCATGTAGGCGGCCTTGTAGGCGTCGCGCGAGCGCCAGTGGGCGTTCATGTTCAGGACGGGCCGGCCCTCGTCGTCGCCGAGGACGCGGAACCAGAGGCGCTGGAGGCAGGGCGGGTCCTCCGTCGGCGCGTCGAGCCGGGGGTTCCAGGTGATGGCCTGGGCCCGGCGGGTGTGGCCGCCGCGGGCCAGCCGGTCGACGGCGGAGGCGATCTGGTCGACGGTCTCGCCCTCGCTGTCGTAGGCGAACAGCCTCTTGTGGTAGGTGTAGGTCCACTTGCCCTCTTCGGGGCAGATCCAGTGGTCGTGGACGCCGTCGACGACCTCCTGGCGGTAGATCTCGAGGTCCTCGAGCCCGCCCGGGAAGGCCCGGTGGATGCGCGGCTCGGCGAAGGGGTCCTCGACCGTCCAGAGCATCGTGCAGTCCCGGCTCGGCGGATCGCCCGGCTTGTCGTATTCCGTCCTGACGGGAACGCCCTCCCGCCAGCAGGCGAGGACGGCCCTCTCCCAGGCTTCGGGCAGGGTCCTGCCGGCGACCGCCAGGGTCGGGATGTTTCCGTTCATGGCCGCACCTCCGGGTCTTCCCCGCTTTTAGCACACGGAGGGCGGCCCGTCAACGCGGACCGGCTCCGGGCCGGGCGAGGCGGAGCGGGCGGAGGTTGAAGAGAACGCCGGAATGTATTAAGGTGTCGGCAGGGAGGCGCCCATGCCGGAGACCTGCACGGTTTATTACGAGTCCCCCATCGGCTTTCTGGAGATCGAGGGGAGCCGGGCGGGCGTTTCCTCGGTCAGCTTCGTCGGCGCCCGGGCGCCGCGGCGCGGGCGAGGCGCCAAGGCGGCGCCGCCGGCCCCTGTCGCCGCCTGCCTCCGTCAGATCGACGAGTATTTCCGGGGCGGGCGCCGGACCTTCTCGGTCAAGCTGGACCTCCGGGGCACGGACTTCCAGATGAAGGTCTGGAAGGCCCTGCGGACCGTCGGGTTCGGCCGGACCGCGTCCTACAAGACGATCGCCGCGGCCGTCGGCCGCCCCGCCGCGACGCGGGCCGTCGGGGGGGCCAACCACGCCAATCCCGTGGCCATCGTCGTCCCCTGCCACCGCATCGTCGGGAGCGACGGGCGCCTGACCGGCTACGGAGCCGGCGTGTGGCGGAAGGATTGGCTGCTCCGCCACGAAGGCCACGACAGCTTGAAGATCTAGCGGCCGGGCGCCTCGCCAGGCCGAGACATGCCCCATCCGGACGCAAGGAGAACGCCCATGGTGGAAACGCTGAGCCAGCTGATCCTCAACACGGTCAGGACCTACGTCAAGAGCGACCTCCTGGCGGCCAAGGTCGAGGGCCGCTACGTCTCCATCCCGACCGAGGAGGTCGGGCGCCGGATCAAGCACCTGTCGCTGGGCCTGTCCGAGCTGGGCCTCGGCCCGGGCGACAAGCT
Source organism: uncultured Eubacteriales bacterium (assembly GCA_964517245.1). Classification (GTDB taxonomy): domain Bacteria; phylum Acidobacteriota; class Aminicenantia; order Aminicenantales; family Saccharicenantaceae; genus RBG-16-66-30. Next base: position 3,088 of record CAZFBC010000244.1, read on the forward strand.
GGTCATCTTCTCCGAGAACCGGCCGGAGTGGACGATGACCGACTTCGCCGCGCTGTGCGCCGGGGCCGTCACCGTCCCCATCTACACCTCGCTCATGCCCGAGCAGGTCAAGTACATCATCAACGACTCGGACGCCGGGATCGTCGTCTGCTCCAACCGGGAGCTCTGGCTGAAGGTCGAGGCCGTCCGGCGCGAGCTCCCCGGGGTCCGCCACTTCGTCCTCATCGACGAGGAGGGCCCCGAGGGCATCGTCAGCCTCTCGGAGGTCATGGCCCGGGGCCAGGTCCTGGCCGCCGCGAACCCCGGGCTCGTCGAGAAGCGGGCCCTGGCGGTCAAGCCCGACGACCTGGCCTCCATCATCTACACCTCGGGGACGACCGGCGTCCCCAAGGGCGTCATGCTCACCCACGCCAACTTCGTCTCCAACGCCAAGGCCCTCGACGCCGTCACCGAGTTCGCCGACAAGGACGTCATCCTGTCCTTCCTGCCG
>CAZFBC010000245.1:0-3530 GCA_964517245.1 uncultured Eubacteriales bacterium
GACGGCCTGGCGGCAGGCCTGGATGGTCGCGTCGACGACCGTGAGGTTGCGGTCGAAGAGCTCCGCGACCTGGGGAGGCAGCCCCCCTTTCCCGGCCGAGAAAGCCTCGCCGAGGGCCTCGATGGCCATCAGGTAGTGGCGCTCGGCCTCGTCGAGCTTGGCCAGGGTGTAGGCCTCGCCCCGCGCGGGTCCGGCCTCGGGCGCCGCCTCGCGGCCCAGCCGCAGGCCGACGACGACGCCCGTGACGACGAGCGCGACGGCCAGCACGGCCGCGCCGGCCCAGCGGTACGCCGGGACCCCGAGGCCGAAGAAAGGACGCCGCGCGGGCGCCGTTTCCCGAACGCCCGGCCCGGCCGTCACGCCGGCCAACGCGGCCCGGATGTTCCGCCAGGCCCGGTCCGATGGCTCGGGCGTTCCGAGCCCGGCGGCGGCCGCGGCGATCCTCCGGAGGTCCTCCGCGAGGGCCCGGCACCCGACGCACGTTTCGAGATGGCGCTCGAGCCGGGCGGCGCCCCTTCCGGCGATCTCGCCGTCGATCATCAGGCTGACCTGGCGCTGGGCTTTGCGGCATCTCATCGTCGTTCTCCCTCAGACGGCCCTCTTGGCCCGCAGGTGGTCGCGGACCTTGATCCTGGCCTTGAAAAGCTGCGATTTCGACGTCCCCACGGCGCACCCGAGCGTCCGGGCGATCTCCTCGTGCTTGAACCCCTGGACGTCGTGGAGGACGAACACGCTCCGCAGCCGCGGGGCCAGGGCGCGGATGGCCTCCTCGAGCGGACCCTGGAGGTCCTTCTCGACGGGCTCGCTCTTCTTGTCCTCGACGTTCCCGCCGAGGTCGTCGAGCGGGACGAGCCTGTCGCCCTGGGCCCTTTTCTGGCGGAGGTGGCTGTAGGCGGCGTTGACGGCGATCCGGAAGACCCAGGCGGGAAAGGTCGCCGCCTCCCGGACGTCGCGCATGTGGCTGAAGACCTTGAGGAAGACGTCCTGGAGGAGGTCCTCGGCGACGGCCCGGTTCTGGGCGTAGCGGTAGACGAGGCCGAACACCGGCCCCTTGAACATCTCGTAGAGGGACTCCATGGCCGCCAGGTCGCCGTCGCGGCCGCGGGCCACGAGGCCGGCCAGGAGGGCCTTGTCGGCCGTCCCCCAGACCGGCCCCTCTCCGGCCGTCCGTCCCATGGCTAGGGCCGCCTCCAGGAAGGAATCGTAGTCCGCACGGAGGCCATTATCGCCGATTCGGCCCTGGATCGCCAGGAGAAGGCCTGAAGCGCTCACGTTGTCCACGCCTGTATAGATGAAAACAGGCGGGAAAAGGTTGCCCGGCCCTCACTCCGCGTTGTCCGCGTCGACCGCCTCGTTGAGCCTTTCCAGGAAGTCCGGGATGGCCGAGATGACCCTGTTCCAGCTGGGGATGAGGGGCGAGTAGAGCGGGTTCTCCATGAACTCCTGGCCCGCGATCTGGACGGCCCGGGTGAAGGCTTCGACGATGATCGTCTCCAGGTGGTAGTCGAAGACCAGGCCGTTGAAATCGGCGTCGTCCCGGTACCTCTTGACGGCGTCCTTGGCCGTCCGCTGGTAGTTGATGACCAGGGTGCGAAGGGCGCTCTCGCTGAGGATGATGCTCTCGACGGCCAGGTTGCGGAAGACCGACTTGGCGATGTCGATGGCCATCTTCATCAGGCCGCTGCGGGGGTCCTCGGCCGACAGGGGCTGGTGCTTGTGCTCGTAGGTCTCGCAGATCTCCGCCTGGCAGACGCGCCTCATGGAGTAGTTCCGGTAGACCTCGGCCAGGGTCTCGACCTCCAGCCCCCAGTCGCTGGGGATGCGGTTGACCCGGGCCAGCTCGGCGACCATCGAGAACTCCCCGGCCAGGGCGTAGCGGAAGCTGTCGAGATAGACGAGGAACGGCAGGTGGCCGAAGAGCTTGATCAGGCTGCGGACGAGAGGCGTGACGAACAGCCGCGTCACCCGGCCGTGCATCCGGTCCGTCACCCGGGCGTAGTAGCCCTTGCAGAAGGCGTAGTCGATGTGCGGCGAGGCCACCGGGTAGAAGAGCCTGGCGACCATCTCCCGGGAGTGGTTGACGATGTCGCAGTCGTGCAGGCCGATGATCTTGCTCTCGTCCCGGGCCAGGATGTAGCCGTAGGCCGTCCAGGCCGACCGCCCCTTGCCGTCCGCGCCGGCCGGGAGGTCGTTCTCCTCGAGAAGCTTGTAGAGCTCGAGGAAGCGCGGGCCCGAGGCCCAGATGATCTTGTGCGGCTGGGGGAGCACCGAGAACAGCTCGCGGGTCTGGGCGAAATGGGCGGGATCGTCGGTCCGGCCGAGGGTGACGACGACCTCGTTGAGGTAGGGGACGTCCTTGAGGTTGTCCAGGATGCCCTGAAGCGCCGGCGATCCGAGCTCCTTCGGGGTCGTGGGCAGGACGAGCGCGATGGGGCGGTGCCGGTTGAACTTCTGAAGGTCGCCCTCGAGCCGCTCCAGCTTCAGGCCGCCGAGCCGGTGGAACGTCGCCAGCAGTCCGGTCTGATAGAAATCCGCCATGTCATCCTCCCTTCATTCGTTCCGGGCCGCCAGGATCCCGAGCACGGCCTCCCGCCAGCCTTCAGGCCCCGCGTAGGGGGCGACGACCAGCCCCGGCAGGCCGAGGGCGTCGATGGTCCCGCCGCCCGGCCGCCGGACCAGGACGGGCACGTCCACGGCCCGCAACATGGGCTCGTCGTTGGGACTGTCCCCGAGGCCCATCGTCCGGACCCGTCCCCGGCTCCCGGCGTAGAGGTCGCGCAGGGCCCGGACCGCGCGGCCCTTGTCGCTTCCACCGACGAGGTGATGGAAGCGGCCGCCCGTGACGACCTGCAGGCCGAGCGCCCCGGCCTCCCGGACGACGCGTGCGAGGTCGGCCGCGTCCGCCCCGACGAAGGGCTCGTCGAAGCCCCGCTCCGCCGCCAGGGCCGCGTCCCCCACCGGGAAGCCGCAGCGGTCGGCGATCTCGCCGACGGTCATGTCCCCGAAGCCGCGCAGAGGAAGACCCGTCGCGGCCCGGATGGCCTCCAAGGCCCGCCTCAGCTCGGCGTAGGGCCGGCCGAAAGCGGCGACACCGTAGCCCGCCTCGTGCCCGTCGAAGTCGGTCCCGGACGGAAAATAGCCCTTGGGCACGTAGGCGGCGCCCCCGTTCTCGACGATGAACGGGTGGGCGTTCCCCAGGGCGGCGCGCCAGCGCTCGGTCTCGGCCCGGGTCTTGCTCGTGCACAGGACGAGCGGGATCCCGGCCTCGGCCAGGGCCTCGAGCGCGGGCCGGGCCGGCTCGAAGGAATAGGTCCCGTGGTCGAGGAGGGTCCCGTCGAGGTCGCTGAAAACGACCCAAGGATACCTCTCCATCCCGGTTCCTCCGAATTCATGCGAGTCGCTGGGCCTGAGACAAAGAGGGGAGCTCCCCCATGATAAGCGACGGGAGCGCGGCTGTCAAAGAAAAATAAACCGGGGACACCGGCCTCAGGCCGGCCCCCACCTCGTCAGCACCGGCGGGATGAGCGTCA
>CAZFBC010000246.1:0-2239 GCA_964517245.1 uncultured Eubacteriales bacterium
GCGGAGAGCGAAAATGGGGCCAATCCCGCGCTCGGAGGCCCGCCCCATGAAGAAAGTCACCGCGTTCGTCGGCTCCGGCCACAAGAGGCTCACGCACAACGCGGTCCGCCAGTTCCTGGACGACCTCGAGTCGTTCGGCGACGTCGAGACCGAGCTCGTCACGCTCAGCGACTACCGGATCGGAACGTGCCGGGGCTGCCGGCTCTGTTTCGACAAGGGCGAGGAGGCCTGTCCCCTCCAAGACGACCGGGACGTGCTCATCGGTAAGATCATGGCCTCCGACGGCGTCGTTTTCGCCTCGCCCAACTACTCGTTCCAGGTCTCCGGCATGCTGAAAGTCTTCCTCGACCGGCTCGGCTTCGCGTTCCATCGCCCTCGCTTCTTCGGGAAGACCTTCACGAGCATCGTCACCCAGGGGTTCTTCGGCGGCCCGAAGATCGTCAAGTACCTGGATTTCGCCGCCAGCTGTCTGGGCTTCAACACCGTCCCCGGCAAATGTTTCACGGCCCTGGACCCGCCGACGGCCAAAGAAAAGGACAAAAGGGACCGGGCGCTGGCGGCCCAAAGCCGGCGGTTCCATAAGCGCATGAACAACACGCCCTTCCCGGCGCCATCGATCCTGATGCTCTATGGCTTTCGGGTGGGGCGCACGAACGTCAGGCTCGAGCTCACCGAGGCCGACTGCGACTATCAATATTACAGGGACAAAGGCTGGTTCGGATCGGACTACTTCTATCCCGCGCGCCTGAACCCGCTGATGAAGGCCGCCGGCATGTTCTTCGATGCCGCCCAGGCGCGGAAGACCCGCAAGAGGAACAAGTCGGCGTAGCCCGAGTCGATTACGTCGGCGCCGCCTTTCTCTATCAGATCCGCCGGGTTCCTCTCGGGGAGACGATCGAATACAGCGTCGCCTACGCGCGGCCCTCGCGATATAACACGACGAAGGCGCTGCGCATACCACGCGCCATGGCCAATGCCCGCATTGTTGCCTTTTATATCATTTCCGGTACGATCTATCCCAAAGCGTTCGACGACGGTCGACTCCTCTGACAGGCCTCTGGTGAGGGCCCGGACAGGCTTGACAAATCCCTTGAACCGCACTAAACAGTGATGAGCGGGAATGCCTGAATGTCCAGGTGAGTTATTGGAGGGGCGTCGGCATGAAAAGCGTTATCCGGAAGGGCGTCCTGTGGGGTCTGGTCATGGCCGTGTCCCTCGTCGGCTGCAGCGGCGGAGACGACGGGGACGAACCGCCGCCGCCGCCGACCGCCGATAAATTCTTCGCCTATGTGGCCAATCATCTAGGGAACGACATCTCCGTCTACACCGTCAACTCTTCGACGGGGGCCTTGACGCCCATCGCGGGCTCGCCCTTCTTCGTCGTTTATTCTCCCTTGTCCATCGCCGTCCGCCCGGACGGCGCGTTCGCCTACATCACGGACGGCACTTCCGTCCATGCCCATCCCATCGACCCTTCGACGGGAGGCTTCGAGTTCGAGGTCGGAAGTTCGCCCTATCCGGCGGGATCCGACGCCCTGTCCATAACGTTGGACGCCGCGGGCGAGTTCGTCTATGTGCTGAACTCCGGATTTGATTCCTTCAGTGTCTCCGTCTTCGCCGTCAATTCTTCGACCGGGGCCTTGACCGAGATCGCCGGTTCGCCTTTCCCCGTCGGTTCGTATCCCGTCTCCCTGGCCCTGGACCCGACCGGCCGATTCGCCTATGTGGCGAATTCCGTCGGCGCCCTTGTCTCCGCCTATGCCATCAACCCTTCAACGGGAGCGCTGACCGAGATCGAGAGCTCGCCCTTTCCGTCCGGGGTCCGTCCCTGTTCCATAGCCGTGGACCCCACCGGCAGGTTCGTCTATGTGGCCGATGAGCTTTCGTGGGGTTTTTCCGCCTTTTCCGCCGATCCGACCACCGGAGCACTGACCGAGATCGCCGGCTCGCCTTACCCCGCGGGTGTCGGCGCCATGTTCGTCGCCGTCGAGCCTACCGGCACGTACGTCTATCGGACCCAGGCCTTCTCGAACGGCATTCATGCCTATGCCATCGATCCCGGGACGGGGGCCTTGACGGAGGTCCCCGGCTCGCCGTACTCCACGGGGACCTGGCCTATCTTCATCGCCTTCGACCCGACCGGCAAGTTCGTCTACGTGGTGAACAGGGACTCGCTCTCGATCTCGGCCTACGCCATCAACTCTTCGACGGGGGCCTTGTCCGCGGTCCCCGGGTCCCC
>CAZFBC010000246.1:2339-3506 GCA_964517245.1 uncultured Eubacteriales bacterium
TCAGCGCCAGACAGCCCTGGAGACAACGATCTCCTTGTATCCGTTTTCTTTTTCGTGAAGGACGTAGAAACGGCCGTGCTTGGCCACGACGTCGAGGCTCACTCCTTCCCAGTACAATCTCAGCAGGTCGAAGTAGCCGACGACCGCCCGGGTGATGAAAATTCCCGAGGCGTTGAAGACATCGCAAATGTTCTGTCCCGAAGCCTTGTCGACCTCCGATGTCGAAACGAAGATCCGGCCCTTCTCGTCCGCGAAGATGTACTGGAACGAAGGCTTATGATCGGGAAATTCGAGTCGCCCGGCCACAGAGCTCCCCTGGGGCAGGCGGGCCAAAGCCTCTTTCCGGAAATCAGCCGTTACCGCGACGGGCGCATACTCCTTCCGGATCTTCCGTAAAAGATCCCCTTCGAGATCGAAGACAAGGACCTCATAGTCCCGGCCGGGGAGCCCGACATAGATCTTATCCGAGTCGAAAGAGCCCGTCGGATTGGTCAGATAGGCGTCGATCTTCGCCGCCCCCGGCCGCTGGACTGGGAACTTGAAGCTGTGCAGGACCTTGACCGGCACGAATTGCCGATCGAGAAGATCGAAAGCGATCTCTTCTTGGCCTTCGTTCGGCCAGACCTCCGCACGCGACGTGAGGAAATTTCCATTCTCGAGCGGGATAGCTCCGATCACGGACGCGGGCAGACGCGTCTCCTTCATGAGCTCCCCGGAGGAAGCGAAGGTGACGATCCTTCTCCCCTGGCCGTCCAGAACGTAGACCTCGTCGCGGCCGATGACGCCAAAATTAGCGCAGCGTTCGATCTCGCCGGGCCCCTGGCCGCGCTGCCCGAAGGAGTCCTGCAAATGCCCCGCCTCATCGAACTTGAAGACCACGGGCGCGTCTTTGCGGGGCCGCTGCACGATATAGATCGACCCGTCGGTGCCCACTCCGAACCGATAGATGTCGGTTAGCCCCGCCGAGAACAGATCGGGGCTTTCGGCGTCGATGACGAATTCTTTCTCGAGAACGACCTCGGAGCGCTCGCCGGGAACGCGATAAGGCTCGTTGTGGTTCAATACGATCTCAACGCCGTCCTCGACGACCTTGTCGACCCGCGGATCCCCCCCCGAACAGGAAACCAGAAATCCGGTCCCCAACAGAAGGCAAAGAAGCCGTCTCAT
>CAZFBC010000247.1:0-3474 GCA_964517245.1 uncultured Eubacteriales bacterium
CAGGCCGGGGAAATAGAACTCGACGGCCTTGAACAGGAACCACCTGTCGCCGTAGTCGAGCGAGCCCGAGCCGGAGTTGTCGCCGTCGATGAAGCCGCGCTCCATCCAGGGCTCGTTGCGGAGCCGGCGGAGGTCGAGGCCGAGGGCCCTGGCGTTCCTCTCGATCTCCCAGGGCTCGTAAACCTTGCGGAAGTCCATGAAAAGAGTGGGTTTGCCGCCGGAGAGGTAGCAGTAGGCGATCATCGTCAGGAGGGCCTGGATGTCGTTCTCGGTGGCGAACGGGACGACCGTCTTCCTCCCGGTGTGGTCCTCGGTCGAGTTGAAGAGCGACTCGGCGATGTCGCCGGTCGTCATGGGCAGGCCGCGGCGGTCCGAGCCCCAGGCCAGCTGGTTGGTCCAGCCGCCGCCGACGGCGTTGACGTCGCGCATGTAGTTGCGGATGATGAGGTAGAGGGCCAGGGCCTCGTCGAGCTTGGCCCGGTCGGCGGCGGAGAGGGGCGGGGCCTTGAGCTTCGGGGCGGTGTAGATGTCGCGGCCGAGCCGGGCGATGGCCTCGGTGTCGGTGAAGATGCGGCCTTTGAACTTGACGTTGACGGTCCAGTCGCGCAGGGCCTTGAGCTCCTCGGGGTCGTAGCCGCCCTTCTTGCGGAGCATGTCGGCGAAGAGCTTCATCGACTCGCGGGTGCTCTCCAGGCCGAAGAAGCGGCGGGCGGCGTGGACGTGGTTGAGGGCGGTCTCCATCTGCATGGAGTCGGTGTCGATGGCCACGAAGCGCTTCCCCCGGAGGGCGGCGCGGGCGAGCATGGCGTAGGCCAGGTCGACGATCTCCTCCTGCGTCTTGGCGTCGAACTCGGGATTGAGGCCGGTCTCGGGCATCGAGCCGATGACCATGGGGCAGAGGCGGCCGGTCTGGGCGTAGGCGCCGACCAGGGCGTCGATGCCGACGACCCCGGGCTTGGGGGCGTTGTTGCCGCCGACGCAGGCCAGGGGGGTGGTGGGCGCGAAGTGCGCGGTCAGGGCCATGGCGGTCTTGCCGGGGAAGAACCAGGTGTCGGGGACGACGAGGATGGCGCCGACGCCCGCTTCGAGCATCTCCCGGGCCCCGTCGTCGGCCGTGCGCTCGCTGTCGACGAGCTTGGAGCAGAGGAAGACGTTGGGGACGGAGCCGTCGGGCAGGCGCAGGCGGCGGGCCAGGAGGGCCGCGGTCATGCGGCCGATGTTGAAGGCCCGCGTCCTCGACTCGTCGTCGATGCGCGGGTCGCAGGGGACGAACACGCCGAGGGTCGGAGCGCCGGGTCTCTTCTTTCCCGTGAAGGGCATGGCTTCCTCCGTGGCGGGCGGCGCGGGGCCGCGCCGGCTCAGATGTCTCAGATGTACTCGATGGTGGCCGGGGGCTTCCCGGTCAGCTCGTAGGCGACGCGCGTGACGGCGGGGAGCTCCGTCGTGATGCGCTTCGAGATCCTCATCAGCGTGGCCCAGGGCAGGGGCGACGGCTCGGCGGTCATGGCGTCCTTGCTCTCGACGGAGCGGACGATGACGATGTTGCCGAAATGGCGCTTGCCGTCGACGATGCCGGTGCCCTTGTCCTCGAGCAGGACGGCGAAGGCCTGGAAGGGCTTGTGGGCCGCGACCTCCTCCTCGACGATGACCGTGGCGGCGCGGACCAGGGCGACGCGCTCGGGCGTCACCTCGCCGATGATGCGGGTGGCCAGGGCCGGGCCGGGGAAGGGCATGCGGTTCCAGATGGACTCGGGCAGGCCGAGCTCCTTGGAGACGAGGCGGACCTCGTGCTTGAAGAGCTCCTTGAGCGGCTCGATGACCTTGAACCCGAAGCCTTCCTCGGGGTCGATGCCGATCTGCTCGAGGATGTTGTGCTGGGTCTTGAGGCCCTTCTGGGTCTCGATGATGTCGGCGGCGATGGTCCCCTGGATGAGGTAGCGGGCCTTGCTCTTGAGGACCTCCTTGCCGAAGGAGCTGTAGAAGGCGTAGCGGAAGGCCTTGCGCTTCTCCTCGGGGTCGGCCTTGCCCTTGAGGGCGGCGAAGTATTCCTTCTTCTTGTCGGCGATGTCGACGGGGATGCCCAGGCCGGCGAAGATACCGGCGATCTCCTTGGGCTCGCCGGCGCGCATCAGGCCGTGGTCGATGAAGACCGACTTGAGCTGGGAGCCGAGGGCCCGGTGGGCCAGGACGGTGCAGGCGGAGCTGTCGACGCCGCCGGACAGGGCCGAGATGGCCTTGCCGGAGCCGACAGTCCTGCGGATCTCCTCGATCTGGGTTTCGATGAATTTCTTGACGTTCATGGGGGCCCTCCTCGTCCGTTCCGCCTCATCATACTTTATTTCAAAAGAGGGGGTCAAACCTACTTATTATCACTTTTCCCGAGATCCCGGCCTAAGACCCGCAATTTTATCGGAAAGTGATAAATAGCAGGTTTGACCCCTTCTTGAGGCTAGTCTCATCCCCGGGGGGTGAGAAAATCACCTCCCCTCTCGTCCCCCCCGGCGATTGACCTCCCCGGCCTCCCGCCCGAGAATGGACCCATCGCAAGGAGGGCCGCATCCAAGGCTATTGCGAGAAAACGGAGCAGGACGCGGGGTTTCCTCTCCAGGCCCTCCTTGCACCTTCTCCTCCTTGATGTGACCCCATCCCCCGAGGGATGGGGTTCTTATTTTCCCCCGGTTGGGATACCATGGGCCCTCGCGACACCCAAGGAGGAACCCATGACATTCCGCCGCCTGGCCGTCACCGCCGCCGTCGCCGCCGCCGTCGCCGCCGTCCCCTTCACCGCCCTCCGGGCCCAGACCTACCCGTCGACGCCCCTCGAGAAGCGGATCAAGGCCCTGACCGACCGGCTCGCCCCCGAGCTCATCGAGATCCGCCGGGACATCCACTGTAATCCCGAGATCGGCAACCGCCTGCCGCGGACGTCGGCCATCGTCGTCGACCACTTCCGCAAGCTCGGCCTCGAGGTCCGGACGGGCTACGCCGAGAGCGGCGTCGTCGGCATCCTGCGCGGCGGCCGGCCCGGCCCGGTCGTCGCCATGCGCGGCGACATGGACGCCCTGCCCATCACCGAGGAGACCGGCCTCCCGTTCGCCTCCAAGGTCACGGCCGTCGTCGACGGCCGCGAGACGGGCCTCATGCACGCCTGCGGCCACGACATCCACACGACGCTCCTCCTCGGCGTCGCCTCGGTCCTCGCGGCCGTCAAGGCGGACCTGCCCGGGACGGTCGTCTTCGTCGCCCAGCCCGGCGAGGAGTGCTGCGACGGGGCCCGCCTCATGATCGCCGACGGCGCGTTCGAGGACCCCGTCCCGGGCGCCTTCTTCGCCTACCACGTCGACGACACCCTCAAGGCCGGCCGGATCGGCTACGCCTCCGGGTTCATGTCGGCCAACGTCGACGGGTTCACGCTGGAGATCAGGTCCGAGGGCTGCCACGGCGCCAGCCCCTGGTCCTGCGTCGACCCCATCG
>CAZFBC010000248.1:0-3469 GCA_964517245.1 uncultured Eubacteriales bacterium
GCCGAAACGATCGGCGTCGGAGACAGGGACCTGGACGTAGAGGCGGCCGTTGGCGCGGGGATCCTGGCGATCTACTTCAATCCCGATGGCGAGGTCCATCCAAGGGCAGATATCAATATTGGATCCCTGAAGGAGATCCTCGGCTTGCTGAGCCAGGAATCGGAATGACCTATGGACAAATACCTCATTCTCGACAGCACCCACTTCTCAGTGAGCCAGGCCCGATCCTTTCGTGTCCCTGGCTACCTGATCGTGGAATGCAAGACGGGACGGACTCATCTTGGTGAGCTGGATGCCCAGGAAGAGCAGGATCTTCTTCTTGTCGATGTCGTACCCCAGCCCGTCGAGGGCCTCCTTGACGTCGGCGGCCGAGACCGAGCCGAAGATGACGTCCTTGTCGCCGGCCCGCCGGGTGAAGGTCAGGGTGACCTGGTTGAGCTTCTCGGCCAGCGACTGGAAGGACTTCCGCTCGGCCTCCAGCTTCTTCTTCAGGGCCGCCCGCTCGATCTCGATCGTCTTGACGTTGGTCGGGGTGACGGCCAGGGCCATCTTCCGGGGGATGAGGTAGTTCCGGCCGAAGCCCGGGGCGACGTTGACCACGTCGCCGCGCCGGCCCAGCTTCTCCACGTCTTCCTTGAGAATGACTTTCATGTCAGTCCTCGACGTAGGGGATCAGGGCCATGAGCCGGGCCCTTTTCACGGCCAGGGCCAGCTTGCGCTGGTGGAAGGCGCAGGTCCCGGTGATCCGGCGCGGGGTGATCTTGCCCCGGTCGGGGATGTACTTCTTCAGGATCTCGGCGGACTTGTAGTCGATGCCCCGGATGTCCCGCTGGCAGAACCGGCAGAACTTCCTCTTGGGCGCGAAGAACTTCCGGTAGCCGCCGCGCTCGCTCCGTTCGGGCCTGTCGTCTCGCGGCATCTCACTTCTCCTCTTTCACTTCGGCGGCGGCCGGCGCGGCCTCTTCGGCCCGCCGCTTCTTGTGCTTCCGCCGGGCCTGGTCCCTCGGGTCCTTGAGGACCGTCATGAACCGGATGACGGCATCGGTCTGCTTGAACCGGCGCTCCAGCTCCGCGGAGACGTCGCCCGGGCCGTCGTAGGTGAAGAACACGTAGACGCCATCCTGGAACCGCTTGATGGGGAAGGCCAGCCTGCGCTTGCCCCAGACGTCCTGCCTGACCATGTGCCCCTTCTTCTGGGCGACGATCTCGGCCATCTGCTGGACGAGCTGGGACGTCTCTTCCTCGGACAGGGTGGGGGAGAGAATGAACCCCGTTTCGTATTGTCTCACTGAGACCTCCTTGTGGTTTCAACAGCCCCTTCCCTTCCGGAAGGAGCAAGGGGTCGACCGGTCTATTCTAGCCGATTCGGCGGAAAATTCAACCCCCGGGGCATTCAGGCGGCCGGGCGCCTGTTGAACCGGGTCATGGCCCGCTCGATCCCCCCGTCGAGGATCATCTCCAGGGCCTCCCCGGCCTGCCCGAGGCTGTCCTCGAGGAGCGGGCGCTCGTCCCGCCGAAAGGGTTCGAGGACGAAATCGGCCGCGTCCCGGCCGGCCGGGAGCGGCCCGATGCCGATCCGGACCCTGGGGAACTCCCCCGTCCGGATCTCGTTGACGACCGAGATCATGCCCTTGTGGGTGCCGGGCCGGCCCTTCTTCCGCACCCGGATCTCCCCGGTCGGGATGTCGAGGTCGTCGTAGACGACGACCAGGCGCTCCGGCGGGACGTCCCGGCCGGCCATCGCCTCCCGCACGGCGATCCCGCTGCGGTTCATGAAGGTCTTGGGCTGGGCCAGCAGGACCTCCTCCCCGCCGCGGCGGGCCAGGGCGGTCCGGGCCTTGAACAGCCGGCCTCGGAGCTCGACGCCCCAGGCCCGGGCCTGGCGCTCGACCAGCATGAAGCCGGCGTTGTGCCGCGTGGCGGCGTACTCGTCACCCGGGTTGCCCAGCCCCACGACAAGCCACAAGCGCTATTTCTCCGCCTCGACCTTCTCGGCCCGCTCCTTCTTGATGACCTCGGGCTCCTTGGCCTCCTCGGCCTCGACCTCGCCTTCGGGCTTCTCGCCGGGGAAGGCCTCTTCCTCCTTGTGCGGGAGGGAGACGAGGACGAGAACGGTGCCGGGGTCCTCGAGGACCTTGACGCCGGCCGGGACGGCCAGCGCCTGGACCTTGAACGCCTGGTTGATGTGGAGCTCCGAGATGTCGATCGTCAGGCTCTCGGGGATGTCCCGCGGCAGGCACTCGACCTCGACCTCGCGGGTGACGAAGTCGACGAAGCCGCCCTCGGTCTTGACGCCGACGGGCTCGCCGCGGTGGACGACGGGGACGGTGACCCTGATCGGCTTGTCCATGGAGATGCGGATGAGGTCGACGTGGAGCAGCTCGTCGTTGGAAGGATCGACCTGCAGCTCCTTGATCATGACGTCGTAGGCGTCGGCGTCGACGGCGACCTTGAAGATCGTGTTCTCGCCGGACTCGAGGCGCATGATCTGGACGATGTCCTTCTTGCTGAGGACGAGGGGCGCGCTGTCCATCGCCTCCCCGTAAAGGACGGCCGGGACGAATCCCTGGGCCCGGAGCCGGCGGGCGGCGTTCGATCCGAGGCCCTGGCGTTTCTCGCTCTTGACGACGATGTTCATCATGTTCTCCTTAAGCGAAGAGGGAGCTGACCGAGCTCCCCTCGTTGATCCTCCGGATCGCCTCTCCGAAGAGCTCGGCGACGGAGAGGACCGAGAACCGCCCTGAGGCGGCGGCCTTCTCCGCCAGCGGTATCGTGTTCGTCACGAAGACGCGTTCCAGCTTCGAGGGCCCGATCCTGTCGAGGGCCGGGCCGGACAGGATGGGGTGGGTGCAGGCGCTGAAGATCCTCTTGGCGCCTTCCTTGGCCAGGGCCTCCACGCTCAGCGTCAGGGTGCCGGCCGTGTCGACCATGTCGTCGAAGATGACGACGTTCTGGCCGGCGACGTCGCCGATGACGTGCAGGACCTTGGCCACGTTGGGCGCCGGGCGCCGCTTGTCGATGATGGCCAGCGGGGCGTTGTGGCGCTGGGCGAACACCCGGGCCCGGCCCACGCCCCCGGCGTCGGGGGACACGATGGTCAGGTCCTGGAGCTTCAGCGTCTTGACGTGGTTGGCCAGGACGGGCGCGGCCATGAGGTTGTCCACCGGGATCGAGAAGAAGCCCTGGATCTGGGGCGAGTGGAGGTCCATGGTCAGGATGCGGTTGGCCCCGGCCGTCTCGATCAGGTCCGAGACGAGGCGGGCCGAGATCGGGACCCGCGGCCGGTCCTTCCAGTCCTGGCGGGCGTAGGGGAAGTACGGGATGACCGCCGTGATCCGGCCCGCCGACGAGCGCTTGAACGCGTCGATCATGATGAACAGCTCCATGAGGTGGCTGTTCGCGTCGGCGGCGCCAGACTGGATGATGAAGACGTCCTCGCCGCGGACGTTCTCGTCGATGTAGAAGTGGA
>CAZFBC010000249.1:0-3453 GCA_964517245.1 uncultured Eubacteriales bacterium
TCTGGCGCTGCTGGCTCTGGCCGCCGGGCAAGGCGCCGCGAATCTACCCGCGCAGTCGACCGCGCCGGGTTCCACCGCCGCCGCCCCCGCTCCGACCCGCGGGGCTGCTCCCACTCGCGGGCCCGCTCCCGCCCTTGCTCCCGCCCCCGCGCTCGCGCCGTCCCTCTCCGCGGCGGCGGCGTCCTGGGTCGACCGCACGCTGGCCGGCCTCACGCTCGAGAAGAAGATCGCCCAGCTCGTCTGCTCCGACGTCGCCGGCGGCTACATGGCCGACGACGACCCGCGCCTGGCCCGCTGGCTCGCCCTCGCCCGCGACCACGGGATCGGCATGTTCGTCCTCTACGGCGGCACCCCCCGCGACGTCGCCCGCCTGCTCAACCGCCTGCAGCGGGCGGCCGCGGTCCCGCTCCTCGTCTCCGCCGACTTCGAGGGCGGCCCCGGCCAGCAGGTGACGGGCGCGAGCGAGTACCCGGCCAACATGGCCTTCGCCGCCGCGCGGTCCGAGGACCTGATGTACCGGGCCGCAGCGGCCGCCGCCGTCGAGGGCCGGGCCATGGGCGTCCACCTGACCTACACGCCGGTCGTCGACATCGCCTGGCGCCCCGACAACCCGGCCGAGAGCGTCCGCTCGTTCGGCGGCGACCTCGCCCTCCTCGGGCGCATGGTCCGGGCCTACGTCCGCGGCTATCACGACCACGGCATGCTGACCACGGCCAAGCACTTCCCGGGGCGCGGCGACGTCGCCGACATGCCCGGGAAACCCGGCTGGGCCTGGATCGACAAGCCGGTGCGCGACGTCGAGCGCCAGGAGTTCCGGGCCTTCAAGCACGCGATCGACGCCGGCGTCGACTTCGTCATGACCGAACACATCGCCGTGCCGTCCGCGGCGGGCGGGTCGGAGCTGCCGGCGAGCGTCGAGAAGAGGCTCGTCGACGGCTGGCTCAAGGGCCGGCTCGGGTTCGGGGGGATCGTCACCTCGGACGACCTCTGGTACGACCACGTCGTCGCCCGGTTCGGGGCGGAAGAGGTCGCGGTCAAGGCCTTCGAGGCCGGCCACGACGTCATCCTCAAGCCGAGGGACCCGGCGGCGGCGGTCGCCGCGCTGGCCGCCGCCGTGCGGTCGGGACGCGTCCCGGAGTCGCGGGTCGACGAGGCGGCGCGCAAGATGCTCGCGCTCAAGGCCCGGCTCGGCCTCCACGAGGGCGGGGCGGCGCGGTTCGTCGACGAGGCGGCCGTCGGCGCGTTCGTCGGCACGGCGGCCCATCGGGCCATCGTCCAGGAGGTCGCCGACCGGTCGCTGACCGTGCTCAAGAACGGCGGCGGACTCGTGCCGCTCGCCGCGGGCGACTCGACCAGGATCGTCAACGTCAGCGTCCAGAAGGCGGCCGACGATCCGGGGCCCGCGCTCCTCGCCGCCAAGCTCGCGGCCGCGTTCCCCGGGACGCCGAGCTTCGCCCTGCGCCCGGACATGGACCCGGCGTACTACGAGACCGTCCTGCGGGCGGCGGGGGAGGCCGACGTCGTCGTGCTGTCGCTCTTCGTGCCGCGCAACCGGATGGGCGACGCGGCGCCCTTCCGCGAGGGGGACCTGGCCTTCATCAGGAAGCTCGCCGCCGCCAGGCCGCGGGCGGTTATCGCCATGTCGTACGGCAACCCGCAGCTCATCCGGAAGATCCCGGAGGTCGCGGCCTTTCTCGTCGGGTACGGCGAGCGGGGCTGGTTCGGCAATCAGGCGGTCTATTTCGATTCGTTCGTCAAGGCGCTCAAGGGTGAGCTGAAGCCGGGCGGGCGGCTCCCGGTTCGGGTCAGCAAGGAGTACCCGATCGGCGCCGGCTTATGACGGGGTTCTGACGGATCTCTACGTGTCCCCGATCTTCACCGGTTTTGTCTTTATCGTTTTTAGGGGCAAAAAGCCCCTAATAGGCCCCAAAAACGGGCCCAAAACAGAGTTATATTGTTAATAAATATATCAGTTGCTGAGGTCCGACCCCAATAAACGCACCATGACAACGCCGTGGCGGGCGACGTAGGCGCTGAATTCGCCGTCGTAGACGCCGAGGTCCTTCTGGCGCCAGAGGTCGCGGACCGGGCGCGGGCCCGAGACGCCGAGCGCTTCCCAGGTTGCGGTGACCTCGGCCAGCGTCTCGCCCCGGTTGAAGAGGCCGACGGCCGTCGAGCCGTCCTCGAGCTCGCGCGCCCAGACCTCGAGGTCGCCCGTCTTGGAGACGCGCCGACCCGGCCTGCCGAGCGGGTCCTGGTCGACCTCGATGATCTCGTCGTTGGTGAGGAGGCCCAGGGTGAAGTCGTCGAGGCGGGTGATGTCGCCGCTGAAGATGAGCGGCGCCGCGACGAGCGCCCAGAGCGAGACGTGCGTGTACTGCTCGTTCGGCGAGAGCGGGGAGGCCAGGTTGCCGCCCTCCTTGCGGTCCTCGACGAAGGCCGAGCTGAGGATGCCGATGAGCAGGTAGTCGGGGTCGTTCCAGCCGCCGGGCCCGCCGAAGCGGTGGAGCTCGTTGGCGGAGTAGACGTCGAAGCCGTCGCGGAAGAGGTTGCCGACGACGTCGTGGCCCAGGTCGCCGGCGGTGCGCCAGCTGTGGCCGCCGACCTCCTGGCCCCACTCCCAGACGCGGCCCATGCCGTACTGGCAGAGGTTGAGGACGATGTCGCGCGGCTGGCGGGCCAGGATGCCGCTGATGAGCCTGTAGGGGCGCTGGAGGTCGTCGAGGCTGTCCTCGTCGGCCGCGTCGCCGTAGGAGCACCAGTCGTACTTGAGGAAGTCGAAGCCCCACTCGACGAACCGCCGGACGTCGAGCTCCTCGTGGCCGGCGGCGGCGACGTATCCGGCGCAGGTCCGCGGGCCGGGCGAGGTGTAGATGCCGGCCTTGAGGCCTTTGGCGTGGATGTAGTCGGTCATGGCCTTCATGTCGGGGAAGTGGCCGTTGGCGTTGACCATGCCGCGGGCGTCGCGGGGCTCGCCGCGGCGGCCGGGGTCGTCCGACTCGGGCCGGACCGACCAGCAGTCGTCGATGTTGACGTACTGGTAGCCGTGGTCCATCATGCCGCTCGCGACCATGGCCTCGGCGGCGGCGCGCATGATGGCGTCCGTGACGCGGTTCTCCCAGACGTACCAGCTGTTCCAGCCCATGTGCGGGGTGAGCGCGAGGGTGTCGCCGCAGACGATCCTGAAGTCGCGCGAGGCCGTGCCGCGGGCGTTGGCGGCCGTGAAGGTGACGGCGTGCGTGCCGGGCGCGGCGAGGGCGCCGGTGATCTGGCCGGTGGCCGTGTCGAGTACGAGCCCATCGGGCAGGCCCTCGACGCCGAAGGTCATGGGCCGCTCGCCCGTCGCCGGGATGGTGAAGAGGAACGGCGAGCCGGGGCGGACGCCGAAGACGCGGGCGCCGTTGATGCGGGGCGCGGGCCCGGGCTTGGGCGTCAGGACGAGGCGCGGCTCGG
>CAZFBC010000250.1:0-3453 GCA_964517245.1 uncultured Eubacteriales bacterium
GTCTTCGGGCAGGGCGCCGCGGGGCTGAGTTGGAACACCTTTCTGGGCTCCGCGTCGAACGACCAGGGCCTGGCCGCGGCCGTCGACGCGAACGGGAACTCCTACGTGACCGGATGGAGCCTGGAGACGTGGGGAGACCCGGTCAGGCCTTTTTATGGCGATCCCGATTTCGCCAACGCCTTCGTGGCCAAGCTGGACCGGAACGGGGACCTGGTGTGGAACACGTTCCTGGGAGACATCGACTGGGCCGAGGGCAGCGGCATCGCCGTGGATGCCAACGGGTATCTCTATGTGGTCGGCCGGAGCTCGACCTGGTGGGACGCGGAGGGAGACACGCGCGACGACTTCCCCGGAGCCGACGGGACCGCCAACGTCTTCGTCGCCAAGCTGGACCCGAACGGGGCCCTGCTCTGGCACAGGTTCCTGGGCGGCACAGGCGATGATTACGGACAGGGCATCGCTCTCGACGCGGCCGGCAGCTCCTATGTGGCCGGGACGAGCTACACGACCTGGGGAGCGCCCGTCCAGGCCTACGCCGGAGGCGCGGAGGCTTTCGCGGCCAAGCTCGACGCGGCAGGTAACCTCCTGTGGAGCACCTTCCTGGGGCAGACCGGCATCGATTTCGGCCGGGGCATCGGGACGGACGCGAGCGGGAACGCCTACGTGACCGGCTACAGCGCCGCCACCTGGGGCGCGCCCATCGCGCCCTTGACGTTCAAGGGCGGCTACGACGCCTTCGTGGCCAAGCTGGACACCTACGGCTCTCGGCAATGGAACGTCTTTTTGGGCGCGTCGCTGTACGATTACGGCTACGGCATCGCCGTGGACGGGAGCGGGAACTCCTACATCGGCGGCATGAGCTGGTCGACCTGGGGAAGCCCCATCGACGCCTTCGGCGGGGGAGGCCGGGACGCCTTCGCCGCCAAGGTCAGCGCCAACGGGGCCCTTCTCTGGAACACCTTCCTGGGCGGAACGCAGTACGACTACGGCTACGCCATCGCCATCGACGCCGGCGGGAACTCCTATGTGACCGGCAGCAGCAGCGCCTCCTGGGGGACGCCCTTCAGGGCCTACACGGGTGGCGACGACGCCTTCGTGGCCAAGCTGGACGCGGGCGGCCATCGGCAGTGGAACGGCTTCCTGGGGGGAGTCTACGAGGATGCCGGCAGGGGTGTCGCCGCGGACGCGAGCGGAAGCGCTCATATTGCCGGCTACAGCGATTCGACCTGGGGCGTGCCGGTCAGGCCCTTCGATGCCACCGAGGGCGGAGAGGAGGCCTTCGCGGCCAAGATCGGCGGCGGCACGCGCGTGGACTTCAACAGCGACGGACAGGAAGATATCCTATGGCGGTATCAAGGGGAGGGGGGATTCCAGGGCTTGATCCTGGCCTGGCTGATGGACCAGACCGAAGCGGCCGCTCCGACGACCTTGACGGCCAGCCGGACGGAAGCCGTGCCGGCGAGCCTGTTGACGGGGTCGACCTACGGCTCTTCCTCCCAAATGCCCCGATCCGTCGACATTCCGCGGATGTCGTTCAGGGCGCCGAAGAGCTCGCTCAAATACATTATGCTGGATGGCAAGGCGCCTGCCTTGAAGCCGGATAAGGTCATGCGGAATCCCGTGGACGCAGGGCGCGGTCTTTCGGCCGCGGGGCGGAAGCGCGTCATCGACAAAGACCGTACTGAAGTTTCGACCCTGCAAGGTGCGATCACTGTGAGCGCAACCGATCCCGGAACGGTCGGACTCGCCTCTCTCTCGTTGGGGACAGAGATATTCGTCGCCATGGTTCCGGACACGGCCTGGGAGATCGCCGGGACCGGCGACTTCGACGGGGACGGGGATACCGACATCCTCTGGCGCTATTACGGAACGGGGGCCTTCCAGGGGCTCAACGACATCTGGCTCATGAACGGGACAGCCTTCGAGAGCGAGAGCATCTTCAGCTCCGTCCCGGACACGAACTGGCGGATCGCCGGCACCGGCGATTTCAATGGGGACGGGAAAACGGACATCCTTTGGAGGTACCATGGTTCGGGCACATACCAAGGGCTCAACGTCATCTGGTACATGAACGGGACCGCGTTCCAGAGCGAAACGGTCTTCAGCCAGATAGCCGACACGAACTGGCGGCTCGTCGGTACCGGGGACTTCAACTCCGACGGAAAGACGGACATCCTTTGGCGCTACCATGGCGGCGGCGCCTTCCAGGGGCTAAATGTCGTCTGGTACATGAACGGGCCCTCGATCTTGAGCGAAGAAGTCTTCAGTCAGGTAACCGATACCTACTGGGAGATCGCCGGGACCGGCGATTTCGACGGAGACGGGAACCTGGATGTGCTTTGGCGATACTACGGCGCCGGCCCCTACCAAGGCATGAACGTTCTCTGGTACATGGACGGGACGGCGGTCCTGGGCGAGGAGATCTTCAGCATCATCTCCGATACGAGCTGGAGGATCGTCAACCGCTAATCAAGCGTCGCAAGTTTCGCGGCCCATTGCGCCAAGGCGATCCAAGGCCGGCGCGATTGACCGATTCTCTCTTGACACGGCAAGAGATTCGAGCCTATCATCGGGCCAAGAGGATGGGGGAGAGTGGCCATTTTATTGAAGGCTAGTCCGAGCCTTTCCGTAATTGTCTGTTCGCTCGCTCCCGGTCTTTTCTTGCCAGTCTTTCCCCGCCTAACTAACAGATCCTAGGGCCATCTCAGGCCCTAACCTGAGATACGGCCTTGCCGCCGGTCGGCGAAGGAGGGGAAGATGACCAAGCATAAGAAACCTCTTGCTGGATCTATGCTCGTCTTTTCAGCGCTTCTATTGACTTCACTGCTCGCTTATGGCCAGCAGGGCCCCGAAAAAGGAACGGCCGGCTCCGAGCGGCCTCTTTCCGAGATCCTCAACCCCGACGGTACCTTGAAGGTCGGGCCCGGCGCCCAAGGGAGCTTCGATCCCAAGGGCTTCCGAATGGTCACGGGCCAGGATGGACAGCCGAGGTTTTTGCCGCACGGAGCGGGAATGCAGGCGGAGGAAGGCGAGAACCTCGCCGCCGCGGGCGACGAGAACTGGGACGATCGGTTTGGGTGTCCGATAAACGGCCCTGTCCACGCGATCGCGGTGAGCGGGACGGACGTGTACGTGGGCGGGTTGTTCACCGACGCGGGCGGCGTTCCGGAGGCGGACCGCATCGTCAAGTGGAGCGGGACGGGCTGGTCGGCCCTGGGATCCGGCCTCAACGATATTGTCTTTGCGATCGCGGTGAGCGGGACGGACGTGTATGTGGGCGGGGAATTCACCGACGCGGGCGGCGTCGCCGGAGCTGACCGCATCGCCAGGTGGAACGGGACGGACTGGTCGGCCCTGGGATCCGGCCTTAACAGTGGTGTCTATGCGATCGCGGTGAGCGGGACGGACGTGTAAGTGGGCGGGTAATTCACCGACGCGGGCGGCGTCGCCGAG
>CAZFBC010000251.1:0-3444 GCA_964517245.1 uncultured Eubacteriales bacterium
CAGGAGATCGAGAATGGGCATGGACCGGCAGATCGAGAAGAAGAAGTGGCCGCCGCGAAAGATCGCCGCCGTGGCCGTCGGGGCCGTCTTCGTTCTCGTCGTCCTCTATCTCTTCCTGTTCCAGTTCAACGAGTCCACCTTGAACGTCGACACCGAGCGCATCACCGTCTCCACGGTGACCCGGGGGCCTTTCCTGGAGTTCATCCCGCAGCAGGGCACGGTCATGCCCATCATGCGCTATTCCCTGGAGACGACCGAGGGCGGCCGGGTCGAGAAACGCTTCCTCGAGGCCGGAACCATGGTCAAAGCCGGCGACCCGATCGTCCAGCTCGTCAACACCAACCTCCTCCTCGACATCATGTGGCGCGAGGCCGACTTCGTCCAGCAGAGCAACGCCCTGCGCCAGACGCGGCTGAGCATGGAGCAGTACCGCCAGTCGCTCCGGCAGGCCATGAACCAGGTCGAGAACGAGCTGGCCAAGCAGAAGACGACGTATGAGCGATACTCGAAGCTTCACGAAAACCGGCTCGTCTCGGACCTCGAGTTCGAGCGCATCCGGCTCGACTACGAGTACCAGATCCGCAACCGCGACATCGTGGCCGAGAGCCAGAAGAAGGAGCTGGAATACCGCGAGGAGCAGCTCCTGTCCCTCGAAGACCAGCTCCGCCGCATGGACACCAACCTGCGGACGTCCAAGCAGAAGCTGGACGACCTCGTCATCCGGGCCCCGATCGCGGGCCAGCTGACCCTGCTCGACGCCGAGATCGGCGCTTTCAAGGCCCCGGGTTCGAACGTCGGGCAGATCGACGTCCTGGACGCCTACAGCGTCCGGGCCCTCATCGACGAGCACTACATCACCCGGGTCGAGGCCGGGCTGAAGGGCGAGTTCGACCTGGCCGGAAGGACGTACGGGCTCAAGGTCCGGCGGGTCTTCCCGGCCGTGCGCGACAACCGCTTCGAGGTCGACTTCGACTTCGTCGGCGAGGCGCCGGCCGACCTCCGCCGCGGCCAGACCCTGCACATCCGGCTGCAGCTCGGCGACGTGGCCGAGGCCGTCCTGCTCGCCCGCGGGGGATTCTGGGAGGCGACGGGCGGAAACTGGGTCTACAAGCTCGACGCCTCGGGGAAGGCGGCCTTCAAGCACCCCGTCAGGCTCGGCCGCTACAACCCCGAGGTCTATGAGGTCCTCGAGGGCCTCGAGCCCGGCGACCGGGTCGTCACGTCGTCCTACGAGAGCTTCGGCGATATGGACCGCCTGGTCCTGAAATAACGATCAAGAAACGCGCATAAGGAGGATCGGATGCTCATCGAGACCAAGGACCTGAAGAAGATCTACACGACCGAAGAGGTCGAGACGACAGCCCTCAACAACATCGATCTGTCCATCGACCAGGGCGAGTACGTGGCCATCATGGGCCCGTCGGGCTGCGGCAAGTCGACGCTGCTCAACATCCTCGGGCTCATCGACAACCCGACGAGCGGCGTCTACAAGTTCCTCGGCCAGGACGTGGCCGATTCCTCGGAGCGCAAGCGGGCCGGGCTGCGGAAGTCGAACATCGGCTTCATCTTCCAGAGCTTCAACCTCATCGACGAGCTGACGGTGTTCGAGAACGTCGAGCTGCCTCTGCTCTACCTGGGCTTTTCGGCGGCCGACCGCAAGAAGCGCGTCAACGAGGTCCTCGAACACATGGCCCTGATGCCCCGCAAGAACCACTTCCCGCAGCAGCTCTCGGGCGGCCAGCAGCAGCGCGTGGCCGTGGCCCGGGCGGTCGTGGCCCGGCCCAAGCTCATCCTGGCCGACGAGCCGACCGGCAACCTCGACTCGACCCACGGCGAAGAGGTCATGAGCCTCCTCGGCGAGCTCCACGCGGGCGGGACGTCGATCGTCATGGTCACCCACTCCCAGGCCTACGCCGAGTACAGCCAGCGGATCATCTACCTCTTCGACGGGCAGATCGTCTCCGAGAACATCCAGAAGAAGTTCAAGCTGTGATCGAGCTGCGCGGCCTCACCAAGTACTATTCGACGGGCTACGTCAAGACCTTCGTCCTGCGGAACATCGACCTCGACGTCGCCGAGGGGGAGTTCCTGACGGTCATGGGGCCTTCGGGGGCGGGTAAATCGACGCTGCTCCACATCCTGGGGATGCTCGACACGCCCTCGGAGGGCCGGTACTTCTTCGACGGCCAGCCCGTCCACGACTTCGACGAGAAGCGGCTGACCGAGCTCCACAAGCACCAGATCGGCTTCGTCTTCCAGAGCTACCACCTCATCGACGACCTGACGGTCTACGAGAACCTGGAGACCCCGCTCCTCTACAAGAGGATCAAGTCCTCGGAGCGGAAGGCCCTGGTCGCCGAGGCCCTCGACCGCTTCCGCATGGTGGCCAAGAAGGACCTTTTCCCCCACCAGCTCTCGGGCGGGCAGCAGCAGCGGGCGGCCGTGGCCCGGGCCCTCATCACCAAGCCCCGCCTGATCCTGGCCGACGAGCCGACCGGCAACCTCAACTCCAAGGAAGGCCAGGAGATCATGGAGATGTTCGCCGAGCTCAACGCCGGGGGGACGACCGTCATCCAGGTCACCCATTCCGAGCGCAACGCCGCCTACGGGCGCCGGACGATCCATCTGCTCGACGGCTGGATCCAGACCTAGACTTCCGGGAGCGGGAGGACGGGAGAACGACCATGATGAGAAAAACCGCCGCCTTGGCTCTAGTCGCCGCCTCGATCCTGGGCCCGGCCCCGGCCGCAGCCCGGCAGACGCCGGGAGGGGAGAGGGCCGTGACGCTCCAGGAGTGCATCGAGACGGCCCTGAAGAACAATCCCGGCCTGTCGGCCGAGGTCCTCGGACCCGAGGCCGCGGCGGCGGCGACCGGCGTGGCCCGGGAGATCTTCCTGCCCAAGCTGTCCTTCACCCTGGGCACGCAGACCTCCAACCAGGCCTCGTTCTCCTGGCTCGACGCCACCGACCAGGTCACCACCGACTTCGCCGATTACCAGGGTGAGCTCAGGCAAAGGCTGCCCACCGGGGCTTCGTTCTCGGCCACTCTCTATTCCTACCGGAACGAGACCAACCGCAGCTTCCAGACCATCAATCCGCGCTTCGGCAGCACGCTGACCTTCGATTTCGCCCAGCCGCTCCTCCGGGATTTCGGCTTCAAGATGGCCCGCCGGGAGATCATCGTCGCCGGATACGACGAGGATATTTCCGGGAACCGGCTTCGCCAGGCCCTGGTCGACACGGTCTTCCAGGTCGAGGAGGCGTATTGGAACCTCGTCTACAGCCTCGAAGCCCTCGAGGTCCGGCGGGATTCGCTCCGGCTGGCCAAGGAGCTCCTGGCCAAGAACGAGAAGGAGCTCGAGGCCGGCGTCATCCCTGCCATCGACATTCTCAGCGCCCGGGCCGAGGTGGCCAGCCGGGAGGCCGACATCATCCAGGCCCGGG
>CAZFBC010000252.1:0-3439 GCA_964517245.1 uncultured Eubacteriales bacterium
GCGACGGGGACGACCCCCTCGGGCAGGCCGAGGACCTCGCGGGCCGCGTCGGGCTTGAAGGCGGCGATCCAACACGTCCCCAGGCCCTCGGCCGCGGCGGCCAGGACGAGATGGTCCATGGCGATCGTCGCGTCGACCTCGGCCGAGTTCCAGCCGTCGTACTTACGGACCCAGCTCTCGGCCGGCACGGCGCACACGGCCAGGACGAGCGGGGCCTGGACGAACCAGTCGCGGCCGTAGACGCGCCGGAGATCGTCCTCGCGGCCCTTGGTCGGGACGACGACGACGCGGAAGGGCTGGATGTTGCAGGCCGTGGGGGCCATCCTGGCGGCTTCGAGGACGCGGGCGAGCTTGTCGTCCTCGACCGGGTCGGGCCGGTAGGCACGGACGCTGTAGCGCGCCCGTATCAAGTCTTGGAAGTTCATCGCGGGTCCTCCTCTCGAATCGGGGACATGTACCCGAGGTCCGTGTCCCCGGTCTCGTTTCCTCCCTCGCCTGGCAGGAAATGGGGAATAGGTATCATGTCCCCCATTAATGGCCGACGAGGACGAAGGCGTAGCGGCCCGAGCCGGTCTTGATCCGGACGGCGCCGTCCTTGTCCTCGGCCCCGGCGACGCCGGCGACGCCCGGCGCGTAGGCCCCGTTCTCCCAGACCGCCGTCCCGCCCTCGGTCACCCGGACGCCGCGCAGGTTGAGCTTGGGGACGACGACCTCGGCCTCCGCGCCGAACGGGACGGTGACCTCGACGCGGACCTCGCCGTCCGAGCGCGACCAGGAGCAGGCCACCTCGCCGCGGACCGTCGTCGTCGAGCCGGCGGCGTGGGTCAGGTCGCGGACCATCTGCGGCCGGAAGAGGATGCGGTCGAAGCCCGTCGAGCCCGGGGCCTGGTCGATCCCGGCCAGGGCCTTGTAGAGCCACGAGCCGACGCTCCCGAACATGGGGTGGTTGTGCGAGTTCATCGACGGGCCCTCGCGCTTCTGCCACAGCTCCCAGAGGGTCGTCGCGCCGTTCTCGATCATGTAGCCCCAGCTGGGGTAGTCGGTCTTGACGGCGATGTCGTAGGCCAGGTCGGAGGCGCCGTTGCGCGTCAGCAGCTCCATGACGTACTTCGTGCCGATGATG
Organism: uncultured Eubacteriales bacterium; assembly: GCA_964517245.1. Lineage (GTDB taxonomy): Bacteria > Acidobacteriota > Aminicenantia > Aminicenantales > Saccharicenantaceae > RBG-16-66-30. The sequence continues at coordinate 1,124 of CAZFBC010000252.1, forward strand.
CCCGTCGTCAGGTGCGAGTCGTGCTTGTAGACGATGTCGTCGAACAGGCGGCCCCAGGCCCGGCCGCGCTCCTTGTCCGTGGCGATGTCGAGGAAGAGCGGCAGCGTGTTGGCGGTCTGGGTGCCGTCGGCGTAGTCGCCCGTCTTGGGGTCGAAGAACTCCCGGTTGAAGGCCGCGCGGATCTCGGCGGCCAGCTTGTCGTAGAGCGCGGCGTCCTGCGTCTTCCCGAGGACGCGGGCCGCGTCGGCCAGGACCTTGACGTCGTAATAGTAGTAGAACGAGGAGACGATGGCGCCGGGGCACTTCTCGACGGCCACCCAGTCGCCGTAGTGGCTCCACTTGAGGACGCCGCCCTCGGCCGTGCTCTTCAGGAACTCGACGTATTTCTTGAGGCCGGCGTAGTTCTCCTCGAGGATGCGGGTGTCGCCGTAGTACTGGTACATGTACCAGCAGAGGAGGGGATAGGCCGTGCCCCAGGCCGGGTCGGCCGGCCGCGAGCCCCAGATGTGGGGCACGGTGTCGGTGACCCGGCCCTTCTCGTCCTGGACGTCGCGGATGTCGCGGACGAACTTCGTGTAGAAGGCGGCCATGTCGAAGTTGAGGAGGGCCTCCTCGGCCGTGCCCTGGGCGTCGCCCATCCAGCCCATGCGCTCGTCGCGCTGGTCGCAGTCGGTCGGGATGCCGTGGAGGTTGGTCTTCTGGCCCCAGGTGACGATGCGCTGGAGCTTGTTCAGGATGTCCTTGGAGGCGGCGAAGCTGCCGATCGGCCGGACCGCGGTGTGGACGACCCGGCCGCGGACGCTGTCGAGGGTCGGCACGCCCGGGAAGCCCGCGACCTCGACGTAACGGAAGCCGTGGTAGGTGAAGCGCGGCTCCCAGAACTCCTCGCCGCCGCCCCGGAGGATGTAGTGGTCCTCGGCCCGGGCCGAGCGCAGGTTCTCCCGGTTGAGCGTGCCGTCCGGGTAGAGGAGCTCGGCGAAGCGCAGCCGGACGTCCGTGCCGCGCGGGCCCTTGACCCGCAGGCGGGCCCAGCCGCTGATGTTCTGACCCATGTCGAAGACGTAGACGCCGGGCCTCGGGCTGCTCATCCCGAGGGGGACGATGGTGTCGACGACCTGGATGCCCGGCATCATCTGGGCCGAGAGCGCTCCCGCCGGTCCCTTGACCTCCTCGGCGTCGGCCCATGGCTTGTCGTCGAAGCCGGGGCGGTCCCAGCCGGGCGTCTCGAGGCGGGCGTCGTAGGTCTCCCCGTCGTAGACGCTGTCCTCGACGACGGGGCCGTCGGCGGTCTTCCAGAGGTTGTTGCTGGCGACGCGGAAGGCCGTCCCGTCGGCCATCTCGACGTCGAGCTGGAAGTTCAGGGCGCGCGCCTTGTACCAGCCGTGGCCCAGGGTCACGGCGACGGCGTTCTTCCCGCCGCGCAGGAACGGCGCCAGGTCGTGCGTCTCGTAAAGGACGCGCTTGTCGTAGGTCGTCCAGGCCGGGTCGAGGACGCGGTTGCCGATCCGGACGCCGTTGACGCGCAGCTCGTGGTAGCCGAGGCCGGCGATGTAGGCCCGGGCCCGCCGGACCCGCCCCTGGAGCGGGAATTCCGTGCGGAGCTGGCCCTTCCCGGTGATCCAGCCGCGCGACCAGAATTCCTGGCCGAAGACGCCGGTCTCGAACCGGGCCGCCGCGCTCCAGGGGCTCTCGCGCCCGTCGCGGTCCCAGACCCGGACCTTCCAGAAGTAGGCCGTGCCGCCGTCGAGCTCTTCCCCGGCGAAGGCGACCTGGGCGCACTTGGGCGAGGCGACCCGGCCGCTGTCCCAGACGTCCCCCGTCTCGAGCCGGGGATCCGCGGAAACGAGGACCTGGTAGGCCGACTGGGCCTGGCCCCGCTCGGGGTGCTCGACGATCCAGGAGAAGCGGGGCTTGGCGACGTCGATGCCGACGGGATTCTGGAGGTATTCGCAGCTCAGGGACGCCGGCGCGGCCGGCCCGGCGCTCTCCTCGGGGGCGAGGGGGGAGGGGACGGCGTTCAGCGCGACGGCGGCGACGACGGCCGACAGGACGAGGAGCGTCGTCCTTGCCGTTCTTCGGGAAGCGGAAAGGGCCATGGGAAACCTCCTGGGCGTGCGGTCCCTTTTTATTACCACAGGGTCGGGGACCGGTCAATCCGTGTCCCGGCGCTTCTTGACGGGACACGCGGCTTCGGGTAAGATAAGGCGACTTCTTGCGTGGGGCTGTAGCTCAGCTGGGAGAGCGCTTGAATGGCATTCAAGAGGTCGCCAGTTCGATCCTGGTCAGCTCCACCACCGAAATAACCCCGTTTCCCCC
>CAZFBC010000253.1:0-3428 GCA_964517245.1 uncultured Eubacteriales bacterium
TGGCCATGAGCGTGTAGAAGCCCACCCGCTCCCACATCTCGGTGAAGAAGATGAACGACAGGGCGCGGGGGTGTTTTCCGAGCATCTCGGGGCCGCCTTTCCCGGGTATGCTAATGCAAACACGCGCGGGGGTCAAACCTTGGAAGAGAAGCGAAAAAGAAGGGACCGGGCCCTCGCTGATCGCGCCGCCGGCCCCGGGTTGCGAAGACCCGGTCCCTTTGATAGACTCCGGGGCTCATGGAGGCGCGATGAGTCCCGATCCCTTCCTCGGCGTCTTTCTCCACGCCCTGGGCGGCTTCGCCGCCGGCAGCTTCTACATCCCCTACAAGAAGGTCCGCGGCTGGGCCTGGGAGGTCTACTGGCTCGTCGGGGGCTTCTTCAGCTGGATCATCGTGCCGTGGGTCGTCGGCTTCCTGACCTGTCCCGACCTCCTCGGGGTCCTCGGGTCCGCGTCCTCGAAGACGATGCTGTGGACGTACCTCTTCGGCGTGATGTGGGGCATCGGCGGCCTGACCTTCGGGTTGAGCATGCGCTACCTGGGGCTCTCGCTGGGGATGGCCCTGTCGCTCGGCTTCTGCGCCGTCTTCGGGACGCTCGTCCCGCCCGTCTTCGAGGGGCGCATCGGCGGGCTGGTGGCCGCGGGCTCGGGACGGGTCGTCATCCTGGGCATCCTCGTCTGCCTGGCCGGCATCGCCATGTGCGGCCTGGCCGGGATGAGGAAGGAACGGGAGCTCTCCGACGCCGAGAAAAAGGCCGCCATCGCCGAGTTCAGCTTCGTCAAGGGCGCCTGGGTGGCCGTGTTCGCCGGGATCATGAGCTCGTGCATGGCCTTCGCCTTCGCCGCGGGCAAGCCCATCGCCGAGGCGGCCGTCCGGAGCGGGGCCCAGCCGATCTTCCAGAACTTCCCGGTCATGATCGTCGCCCTGCTCGGCGGCTTCACGACGAATTTCATCTGGTGCGCCGCTCTCAGCGTCAGGAACCGGACCGGGCGCGATTACCTCCGGACCAGGCCGGCCGGGGAGCAGGCGGCCGCGACGGCGACGGCTCTCCCGAGGCCCTCGCTCCTCGCCAATTACGTCTTCTCGGCCCTGGCCGGGACGACCTGGTATTTCCAATTCTTCTTCTACGGCATGGGCACGACCCAGATGGGGCGGTACGACTTCTCCAGCTGGACCATCCACATGGCCTTCATCATCACCTTCAGCAGTCTCTGGGGCATCGCCTTCAAGGAGTGGAAGGGGACGGGCCGGCCGACGCGCCGCCTCGTCGTCGCCGGGATCGCCGTCCTCATCCTGTCGACGGTCGTCGTCGGGACGGGCAACTACCTGGCGGCCCGGACCGCCGCCCCGACGGACCGCGCGCCCGACGCGGGCCGGCCGTCTTCGCCGACGTCGGAAGAGATCGTCCTCCTGGAGACGTCGATGGGCACGATGGCGTTCGAGCTCTTCAAGGCCGACGCGCCCAAGACGGCGGCCCAGTTCGAGGCGCTCGTCAGGAAGGGATTCTACGACGGCAAGGATTTCTATCGTGTCGTCCGCGGCCACGTCATCCAAACGGGCGGCGGAGACGCGCCTAAGCTCCCGCCCGAGTTCAACGCCAGGCCGCACGTGTTCGGGACGCTCGGACTGGGCCGGACCGCCGACGAGTGGAGCGGCGATTCCGAGTTCTACGTCTGCGTCGCGGCCCGCCCCTACCTCGACGGCAAGTACACGGTGTTCGGCCGTCTCGTCGAGGGCGCTGATGTCCTCGAGAGGATCGCCGTCGTGCCGGTCGAGGAGATCTGGGAGGGGCCGTCCCGCATGGCCCTGCACAGGCCGGTCGAGCCGGTCGTGATCAAGCGTGCCCGCATGGCGCCGCGAGGAGAGGCAAACGTGGAAGGGAATGGGATCTTCCCTCTCATCCGCGGCGTCACGGTCCGGTATTTCTACAAGGACCCTGCCGCTGCCGAGCGTTTCTACGGCCGGGTCCTGGGATTGCCGAAAGCGGCTCCGGGTCTCTTTCGGCTCTCCGAGACGGCCTTCCTCCGCGTCTCCTCCCTGTCCGAGGCCGGGGTGGACGCCGGCGCTCTCAAGACGGCCACCCTTTCGTTCGTCACCGACGAGATCGATGGCTGGTATGACTACCTGAAGTCCGAGAAGGTCGCGATGCGGTCCGAGCTCAAGGACGCGACCCGGCACCCGACCCGGGGATTCGTGGCCGTCGATCCGGAGGGGCACCTCCTCGAGTTCGAGCGCTTCCTCGACCACGCCCAGAATTCGCGCCTCCTGGACGCCCTGGCCAGAGTCGAGCCGCTCTCTCGCGCCCCGGAGGTCGAGACGACGCGGCCCGAAGGGCTCAAGATCAAGGCCAACATTCTCTGGCTTTATTACCGGGACCTCGAGGCGGCCCGGCTCTTCGCCATCGACAAGATAAGCGCCGGGCTTCTCGTCGACCAGGGCTTCGCCAAGGTCATGACGGCCTCGCCGTCCGGGTTCATCGGCCTCGTCGACGGCGCCCAGGGGCTCCATCCCTTCACCGAACGCAAAGCCGTGCGGATTGACCTTCGGACCGACGACCCGGCGGCCTGGGCCCCCATCCTGATGCGCCGCGGAGTTGCCGCGGTTCCCGAAGGCGAGGCAGTGGCGTTCTCCGACCCCGCCGGCTACCTTTTCCGCTTCGTTAAATAGGGGGACACAATACCTGTTACCCATTTTTTAGTTGGGGAACAGGTATTGTGCCCCCGATTTAAATTGGGTATCCTCGGGGGATGATTTCCGGAGAAAATGTCCGGCGGGGCCTGCTATGCGCGGTCGCGGTCGCCGCGGGGGCCACCGCTCTGCTCGCCCAGAACCCGCCCGACCAGCTCCTCGACATCCTCAAGCTGCCCCGGACCGAGCGGATCGTTGTCGCCCGCGCCCCCGGGCCGATCACGCTCGACGGCCGCAGCGACGAGCCCGCCTGGCGGGACATCCTGCCCTTCTGCATGGTCATGCATACCCCGACCTTCGGCGAAGCCCCGTCGGAGCGGTCGGAAGCGCTCCTGGCCTACGACGACGACTACGTCTACGTCGCCGGCCGCATGTACGACCGGGAGCCCGATAAGATCCAGTCCCCGACCAAGAAAAGGGACTCGATGATCGCCACGACGGACTGGTTCGGCGTCTTTTTCGACACCTTCAACGACAAGGAGAACGCCCTGGCCTTCTTCACGACGCCGTCGGGCCTCCGTTTCGACGCGGCTGTCTTCAGGGACGCCCAGCTGACGTCGCCGACGGAAATGCCGGTGAACCTGAGCTGGAACACGTTCTGGGACGTCGCCGTGGCCCGGGCCGACGACGGCTGGCACCTCGAGATGCGCATCCCGCTCTCGAGCCTCCGCTTCCAGCCCCGGGATGGGACCGTCGTCATGGGGGTGACGGTCTTCCGCTGGCTCTCGCGCCGGAACGAGG
>CAZFBC010000254.1:0-3417 GCA_964517245.1 uncultured Eubacteriales bacterium
CGCCCTCGGGATCGGGTCCGTCGTCGGCACGGGCATCTTCGTGGCGACCGGGCAGGGCGCCCAGCTGGCCGGCCCCGGGATCCTCCTCTCGTTCATCATCGCCGCCGTCACCTGCGGCTTCTGCGCCCTGACCTACTCGGAGCTGGCCTGCATGTTCCCGGTCGCGGGCAGCACCTACTCCTACTCCTACGTCGCCTTCGGCGAGGTCATCGCCTGGATCATCGGCTGGGACCTCATGCTGGAATACCTCGTCGCCGCGAGCGCCGTGGCCTCGGGCTGGTCGACGACGTTCATCGGCCTCATCCAGAGCGCCGGGCTCAAGCTGCCCCGGGCCCTCCTGACGCCGCCGATCACGACGGTCGACCACAAGATCGTGCTGTCCGGGGGCATCATCGACGTCCCGGCCATCGTCATCACCATGCTCATCACCTGGGTCCTCTACATCGGCATCCGCGAGAGCGCCAAGATCAACAACATCATCGTCCTGGTCAAGATCGCCGTCATCCTCCTCTTTATCGTCCTGGGCGTCCGCCACGTCAGCCTGGCCAACCTCCAGCCGATGATGCCGTTCGGCTGGAAGGGTGTCATGGCCGGCGCGGCCATCATCTTCTTCGCCTACATCGGGTTCGACGCCGTGTCGACGGCCGCCGAGGAGACCAAGAACCCCAAGCGGGACGTCCCGCTCGGCCTGATGCTCTGCCTGGGCGTCGTCATCGTCCTGTACGTCGCCGTGGCCTTCGTCCTGACCGGGATCGTTCCCTACAAGCAGATCGACGTGGGCAACGCCCTGCCGGCGGCCCTGGCCAGCATCGGCATCCGCTGGGGCGGGGCGCTGGTGGCCACGGGGGCCATCATTGGCATGGTCTCGACCCTCCTCGTCACGCTCTACGGCCAGATCCGCATCTTCATGGTCATGGCCCGCGACGGCCTCCTTCCGGCTGCCTTCGCCAAGGTCCACCCCAGGCACCAGACGCCCCACATCTGCACCTGGATCACGGGCACCGCCACGGCCCTCATCGCCGGCCTCTTCCCGCTGCCGATGATCATCGACCTCTGCAACATCGGGACCCTCTTCGCCTTCATCCTGGTGTCGGTCGGCGTCATCCTGCTGAGGAAGACGCGGCCGGAGGTCGAGCGCAAGTTCAAGACGCCGGGCGTGCCCTTCACCCCGCTGATCACGGTCGGCTTCTGCTTCTACCTGATGGCCAGCCTGCCCCGGGTGACCTGGTACAGGTTCGGGGCCTGGCTCCTGGCGGGCCTCCTGATCTACTTCATGTACGGCTTCCGCCACAGCAAGCTGCAGAAGGAAGCCTGAGAGCCGGGGACGCCGCTTGACGGCCCGGACGGGCCGTGCTAACCTGCGCTCTTTCTCCGAGTCGGCGGCGCTAAAGCCCTATCCGGCCAGGCCCTCCGACCGACAGGGAAAAGCGGGAAACGGCTTTTCCTTCCATTGCGAAAAGGAGAGCACGATGACCGTTTTTCCGCGTTCCCTTCCCAGGCTCGCGCTCCTGGCCTTTCTCGCGGCCGGTCTTTTATCCGGCCTGTCCCCCGCCCTGGCCCAGGAGGCCGCCGAAGAGGAGAAGGCCAAGACGGAACAGGGGAAGCCCGTCAAGATCACCGAGGAGATCCTGGTCGTCGGCAAGTCCCCCAGGGACGTTCCCCTGGCCACCGTCTCGACCGTCGTCTCGGCCGACATCGAGAAGCTCAAACCCCGCGACCTCTCGGACATGGTCAGGCATATCCCGGGCGCCCTGGTCACCTTCGGCGACAAGGACACCTACACCCTCAAGCTCCGCGGGATCGACGCCAAGCGGATCGCCCTGCTCGTCGACGGCGTGCCCGTCTACGAGCCGTACTTCAGCACTTTCGACCTCAAGACCGTCTCGGCCGGCGGCATCGACACCATCCAAGCGACCAAAGGGCCCTCGTCGGTCCTCTACGGCCCGAACACCCTGGGAGGCCTGGTCAACGTCATCACCAAGAGGCCGGGCGAGCGGCCCGCGCTGTCCCTGTCCGGAAGCTACGGCGACACGGACACGAAGACCCTCGGCGCAGACGGCTCCGCGAGCTGGGGCCGGTTCTCGCTCGCGGCCAACGTCCTCTACCAGGATTCCGATGGCTTCTATTACCCCGAGGCCGCGCTCGGCGACCGGACGCTGCGCGACAACAGCGACTTCGAGCGCTTCAACCTCGGGACCAAGCTCTATTACACGCCCTCGGAAGCGACCGAGATCATGGTCGGCGGGAGCCTCTATCGATCCGCCTACGGCATGCCGCCGGCCCTCGAGGTCCAGCGGGCCCGCTACTGGCGCTTCCCCCGTTGGGACCGCTCGAACCTCAACGCCGGCGGCTTCACCTCGCTCGGCGGCGACTCGGTCCTCCGCTTCCGGGCCTTCACCGTCAATTACTACAACACGCTCGACTGGTTCCTCGACCCCGAGATGACCGAGCTCGACTCGTCGAGCACCTACGACAATTCGGTCTACGGCGGCTTCGCCCTGGCCGACATCCCGACCGGCGACAGGAACGCGGTCAAGGCCAGCCTGCTCTATCAGAAGGACATCGCCCGAATCCAGGACGACACGGGCCTGCCCTGGGACCGCTACGACCAGGGGACGCTCTCGGCCGGGATCGAAGACCACTTCAGCCTGACGGACGAGTGGAAGATCATCGGCGGCCTGAGTCTCGATCATATCGACAAGTACTTCGAAGGAGAGAACAACACCTCGCTCAACCCCCTCGTCGGCGTCAAGTTCACGCCCAACGACGAGCTCGATCTCCACGCCTCCTTCGCCCGCAAGTCGCGGTTCCCGTCAATGCGGTCGCTCTATTCCGACTCGTCGGGCAATCCCGACCTCCTGGCCGAGTCGGGGACGAGCTTCGAGGTCGCCGCGACCTGGAACGGGCCCCTCTTCCTGACGGGGTCCGTCTTCTTCAACCGGTTCAGGGACTTCATCGACACCGTCCGGCTAGAGGACGGGACGCGCCTCTACGTCAATATCGGCGAGGCCCACATCAACGGCTTCGAGGTCCAGGCCCAGAAGAACCTTCCCTGGCTCTCGGCCACGGCCAACTACACCTTCCTCGACCATCGCAACGACTCGGATGACCGGCCTCTCGACGCCCAATCCAGGCACAACCTCAATTTCGACCTCACGGCCCATCCTGCCAGGGGCCTGAGTTTCAGCCTGTACGGGCTCGCGGGATCGACGTCGTGGTGGTGGAACTCGAGCGCGCAGGAGCTTTTGACCATCCCCTCGTATTTCAGCCTGGACGCGATCGTCGGCTATACCCTGAACGAGCGCTACGAGATCTTCGCCCGGCTCGGCAACGTCTTCGACGACTACTTCTACACCGAGCCCGGCTTCCCCTGGCGCGGCCGCTACTTCGAGATCGGGGTCAAGATCGACGTGCTGA
>CAZFBC010000255.1:0-3393 GCA_964517245.1 uncultured Eubacteriales bacterium
GCGGCGGGTTCCTCCCGGGCTCAGGATAGCATATCGACCGGGCCGAATCAATTTGACGGGGGACATGTCCCTCAGGTATGTGTCCCCGAAGCGTTTACAGCCCGCCCCCGGCGAATCGCTCAGCCTCGGTCCGCAGGCGTTCCGCGTCCCAGCGGCCGGAGTGGACGAGGACCCGGTAACGGAGGACAAGCGTCTCCCCTTTCCGCAGGGCCATCGGCTCGTAGCAGAGAAGGGCCGGCGTGAACCAGCCGAAGCCCGGCGCGTCGATGACGTACCAGGGGGTCGGGGAGCGCGGGTTGGCCGGATGGTCGAGGATCGCGATCCCCGCGGCTCCGCCGCCGACGAGGCCCGAATAATCCAGGGCGATGTGCCTTCCCCGGTAGCGGTCGTTCGTCCAGCCGGTCACAGGTCCTTCGCTCGTCATGACCCGGCGCTCGCTCAAGCCCTCGCCCAGGCGGAGCGACAGCCCGGCGTAGCCGCCGGAGACGGCCCCTCCCGGCTCGCCGGGCGGCGGCGTCCGGTCAAGGAGGGCGTCGGCGGCCGACTCGAACGCGCAGGTCCAGCCGACGGCATAGGTCCCCTGGCTGTCCGGCGGGGAGATCCGGATCGTCCTCTTTTCCGTGAGGACGGGAGCGTCATCGCCGGCCGGCCTGTAGTCCAGGGCCAGTTCGATCCGCGCCCCCCTATCCTTTCCCGTCGAGATGCGGACGTTCGACCAGGTGGTCCGGCCGGCGGGCCTGCCGGTCGCCCGGTCGACCTCCCAATAATTGACCTTGTTGATGGTCTTCCAGCCGAACCACAGGCCGTGATGCCAGATGTGATCGGGCGGGCGGTCCCAGGTCAGGAGCCGGCCGTCGATCGTGCTGAGAGGGTGGAAATAAACATGGTCGCCGTCGGCCGCAAAATGGAAGCGCCAGACCGTCCCGGCCGGCCCGACGAGGGCCAGGCTCGAGCCGTCCTTCCTGTCCCAGCGCCAATCGCCCGAGCCCGCGGGACCCCGGCATCCCAAAGCGGCCAGAACCATAACGGCGGATAGGAGCGGGGAAAGACAACGCCTGCTCATGGGGCAACGCCTCCCGGCGCTGCGATGATAGCTCACGCCGGGGCCTTTTCCAAGGGGGGCCCCTTCCGCGCGAGGGCCGGGCCTCGGCTTTTGTTGACCATCCGGAGGCCGGGTGTTAACATCTCCTCTCTTGCTGAACCATCGCCCTGTGTCCGAAGAATCCCGCCGCGCGGGCGCGCCCCATGCCTAACGGCGGCGGCTGGCGGCCATTCCTGCGCTACGACGAAAAGCAGGACCGCCCGGAGCTCAGCTGGGCGCTCGTCAAGCGGGCCATGGCCTATGGCCGGCCCTACTTCGGGCGGATCGCGCTCATGCTGGCCATCATCCTGGTCACGACCCTGCTCGCCCTCGCGCCGCCCCTGCTCGTCCGGAACCTGATCGACCAGGCCCTGCCGCAGAAAGACATGCACCGCCTGACCCTCCTCGCGCTGGGCATGCTGGCCGTGCCTCTCGTCAACGGCCTTCTCGGGGTGGCCCAGCGCTACCTCGGCGCCGCCGTCGGCGAGGGGGTCATCCGCGACCTGCGGACGGAGCTCTTCGATCACCTGCACCGCATGTCGCTCCGCTTCTTCACGCATACCAAGACGGGCGAGCTGATGTCGCGCTTGAACAACGACGTCATCGGCGCCCAGCGCGCCGTCAGCGGGACGATCGTCGAGGTGTTCACGAACTCCGTCACGCTGGCCTCGGCGCTGGTGATCATGCTGAGGCTGGAGTGGCGGCTGACCCTTCTCGCCATCGCCGTCCTGCCTCTCTTCCTCGTCCCCGCGCGCCTCCTCGGCAAGAAGCTGCGGACCATCGTGCGGCAGCAGCTGACGCTCAGCGCCGAGATGAACGCCATGATGGACGAGACCCTGAACGTCAGCGGGGCCCTTCTGGTCAAGCTCTTCGGCCGCGCGGCCGACGAGGTGGCCCGGTTCTGGGGCCGGGCGGAGCGCGTGCGCCAGGCGGGCGTGCGCCAGGCCTACATGATGCGCTGGTTCTTCCTGACGGTCAGCCTGATCAGCGCGGTCGGCACGGTCGTCGTCTTCTGGGGCGGCGGCCTGCTCGTCCTCCGCGGCGCCGGCTTCACGATCGGCACCATGGTCGCCTTCACGGCCTACCTGGGGATGCTCTACGGGCCGCTCTCGGCCCTGACCAACGCCCGCATGGACCTGGCCACGTCGCTCGTCAGCTTCGAGCGGGTCTTCGAGGCCATCGACCTGCCGCTCGAGATCAAGGAACGCCCGGGGGCGAGGATGCTCGCCAGGGTCCGGGGCCACGTCCGGTTCCAGAACGTGTCGTTCAGCTACGAGCCGGACGACGCCGCGGCCGAGGCGGCTGCGACCGGCCTCACCGAAGTCGTCCGCTTCGGCGGGCCGCGCAGCCAGGTCATGACCGCCCCTCCCCTGTCGCAGGAGGGCGGCAAGCTCGAGACCGGGGCCAAGCGGCCGGGGAACGCGACCGCCGCCAAACAGACGCCCCAAGCCCGTGGCTGGGCCCTGCGCGACATCAGCTTCGAGATCCAACCCGGACAGCTCGTGGCCCTGGTCGGCCCGAGCGGCGCCGGCAAGACCACCGCCACCTACATGCTGCCGCGGTTCTACGATCCGACGGAGGGCGCGGTCTTCATCGACGGCCACGACCTGCGCGACCTCGCCTTGAGCACGCTGTCGGACAATATCGGCATGGTGACGCAGGAGACCTTCCTCTTTAACGACACCGTCCGGGCCAATCTCCTCTACGCCCGGCCCCGGGCAAGCCAGGCCGAGCTCGAGGCGGCCGGCCGGGTGGCCAACATCCACGACTTCATCGCCGGCCTCTCCGAAGGGTACGACACCGTCGTCGGCAATCGCGGCTACCGGCTTTCGGGGGGCGAGAAGCAGCGCGTGGCCATCGCCCGGGTCATCCTCAAGAACCCGCGCGTCCTCGTCCTCGACGAGGCCACGTCGTCGCTCGACAGCCAGTCCGAGGCCCTCATCCAGGACGCCCTCGAGCGCATCATGAAGAACCGGACGAGCCTGGTCATCGCCCACCGCCTCAGCACGGTCCTGGCCGCCGATCTCATCCTGGTCCTCGACGCGGGGCGTCTGGTCGAGCGGGGGACGCACGCCGAGCTCCTGGCCCAGGGCGGGCTCTACGCCTCGCTCTACGAGACCCAGTTCAGGATCGAGGAATAGGAGCCCGGAGAATAGGCTCGACGCCCGTGTTCCTGTTCTGGCGGACCTTGTCCCAAAGCGGGGCCCGCCCGTTCATGGCGACGTAGACCCCGGGCGGCAGCACCCCGATCCGGTTGGAATACGGAACTTCACTGCCCGCCGACCGTCCGGTTCCGGACAACCCCATCGCAT
>CAZFBC010000256.1:0-1843 GCA_964517245.1 uncultured Eubacteriales bacterium
GATCTGCCAGGCGTAGTAGTTGTCGACGCCCATCCCGGCGATGACGGGCGCCGCGGGCACGGCCCCGGCGACGGCCAGGACGGCCGAGGCCGCGGCGTAGAGCCCGCCCACGGCGCAGAGGCGGAGGGCGGCCCGGCGGAGGGAGTGCTTCCCCTTGACGGCCCTGGACCCGGGTCTCCAGGCCTTGAGAACGGCGATTTTCAAAGGATCCTCCCTCAGCCCACGAAGAGATGCTTGCTCGAGAAGACGGGATCGGTCGTCAGGTTGATGCCGAACCGCCTCAGCCCCGACTCATCCCCCGGGGTCGGGATGTGGGTGATGTGGACCTCGCACCCCTGCAGATCCTTCATTTTCTCCAGGGCCAGGTGGGCCATGGGGTTGGTGGCCGCGTTGATGCTCAGGCAGATCAGGACCTCGGAGAGGTCGAGGCTGACCGTCCGGGCCCCGAAGACGTCCTTCTTGAGACGCCCCACGGACTCGATGATCGACGGCGAAAGGAGGTGGATCTTGTCCGGGATCTCGGCCAGCCTCTTGACGGCGTTGAGGACCAGGGCCGAGGCGGCGTGCATGAGGGGGGAGTTCTTACCCGTGACGATCGAGCCGTCGCGGAGCTCCATGGCCGCGCCGACGAAGATGCCCTTGTTGCCCTGCCCGGCCGCCCGGGCCTCCTCGGCCGCCGCCCGGGCCGAACCCACGACCCTCCGGAGCTCGGGCTCGACCCCGAGTTCCCTCATCAGCAGCTCCGCCCGCTGGACGGTCTCCTTCTCGACGAAGCCGAGCGCGTACTCGCAGGCGTAGCGGAAATAGCGGCGGACGAGCTCCTGTTTGGCCGCCTCCCGGACGAGGCCGTCATCCCGGATGCCGAAGCCCGCGGCGTTGCAGCCCATGTCGGTCGGCGACTTGTAGAAGGACGGGCCCCCGGTGATCTTCTCGATGATGCGCTTGAGGACCGGGAAGACCTCGACGTCCCGGTTGTAGTTGACGGCGACCTGGCCGTAGGCCTCGAGGTGGAAGGGGTCGACCAAATTGAAGTCGCCGATGTCGGCCGTGGCCGCCTCGTAGGCGACGTTGACCGGGTGCTTGAGGGGGATGTTCCAGATGGGGAAGGTCTCGAACTTGGCGTAGCCCGAGGTCAGGCCGCGGCGGTACTCGTGGTAGAGCTGGGACAGGCACGTGGCCAGCTTGCCGCTGCCCGGCCCCGGCCCGGTGACGACGACGAGGGGGTGCTCGGTCTCGATGTAGTCGTTCGCCCCGTAGCCCTCGTCGCTGACGATGACGTCGATGTCCGTGGGATAGCCCTTGGTGAAGCGGTGGGTATAGACGCGGATACCCTGCCGCTCGAGCTTGTTCCTGAAGACGCGGGCGGAGGGCTGGTTGTCGAAGCGGGTGATGACGACGGCCCGGATCTGGATGCCCCACTCGCGCAGGTCGTCGATGAGCTTCATGGCGTCGACGTCGTAGGTGTGGCCGAAGTCGGCCCGCATCTTCTTCCGCTCGATGTCGCCGGCGTAGATGCAGAGGAGGAAATCGGCCCGGCCGCTGAGCTCCTGGAGGAGCTTCATCTTGACGTTGGGGTCGTAGCCGGGCAGGACCCGGGCGGCGTGGTAGTCGAAGAAGAGCTTGCCTCCGAACTCGAGGTAGAGCCTGTTCGTGAAGCGGCCCAACCGGTCGAGGATGGCCTTCTTCTGTTCCCGGAGGTAGAGGTCGTTGTCGAAGCCGGCGGCGTGGCCCACGGCGCTCACCGGTCCCCGGGCGCGGGGCCCCGAGGGACCCGCCGGACCGTGAAATCCTCGAACAGGCCGTAGTCGACCGAGCTGTAGGCCGACCCCGGCGGCAGGCCCCC
>CAZFBC010000256.1:1943-3377 GCA_964517245.1 uncultured Eubacteriales bacterium
TCGCCGAGGAGGTAGACCGGCTCGAGCTCGGAGTGGATCGTGAACGGCCGGGCCCGGACCGTGATCTTGTTCCTCCCGGAGACGATGCGGGCGCCGACGGGGAAGACGCCGAAGGCCCGGTCGAGCCACCACTCGCCGGGGAGGGCCCGGACCTCCTTGTCGTTGACGAAGACGCGGAAGAGCTCCGGCCGCTCGACGACGGCTCGGACGTCGGCGAAATCGTGGGCGTCGCCCTTGACCGCGCGGAACCAGAAGACGGCCTCGAAGCCCGAATCCGCCGGGAACCTGTCGAGGTCGAGGATGTTCGTCCCGTACTGCACGGCGCTGTCCCAGGGGTTCCGTTCGAGGCCGTGGGCGGCGAAGGTCTTCCTCTGGGCGTCGTAGAAATAGAGGTCCTTCTCCGTCCGTCCGCCAAGCGTGAGGTCGCAGTAGTCGAGGGTCAGGACGTTCGGGGCGAGCGGTTCGACCGCGAGCCCGCCCTCGACCTCGAGGTCCTCGGGGAGCGCGCCGGCGACGGCGGGCGCCTCGACCGGCCTGGCCCGCTCGTCCTTGACGCAGAGGAGCAGGCTCCCGCCCGGCGGCAGGTCGAACGCCGCCTCGACCTTGTTCCCGGAACGGGCGAACGGGTACGGTTTGACCGCGCCCGTGAAGGGGTCCCACTCCTCGACCGAGCCGCCGGCCAGGGTCATTGCCCCCGCGGCGGCCGTCGCCGCGTCGGAGTTGGCCAGGAAGACGAGCCGGAAGCCGTCGAACTCCCGCCTCTGATGGAAGACCCTGTTCCCGGGGGGAAGGCCGTCGAACACGACGCCCGGCGGGGCCAGCAGCCGGACCTTGTCGAAGCCGTCGCCGGGCCCGGAGGGGAGCCAGCGGTCGCCGTAGGAGTTCTGCAGGAGGCGGAGGTCCTCGGTGGCGATGCCGTTGACGTAGTCGGGCGGCGCGTCCCAGGACAGGGCCTTGCCGTCGCGGATGAGGAAATCGCGCAGGAGCGACACGGTCGAATCCTCGAGGTTGCGCAGGCCCGGCGGCAGGATGACCAGGCCGTAGGAGCGGCGGCCGACGTTGAGCCGCGCGTGGCTGACGGCGGCGAACTCCTGGAGCGTCTTCTCGCTGGCGAGGTCGTACTCGATCTGCTCGGCCTCGAGGAGGCGGACGAAGGTCTGGAAATCGGTCCCGACCGCCCGGAAGCTTTCCGAGGCCGCGGCCGGGGAGTAATGCATCCAGGCCGTCGTCGTCGGCTCGATGACCAGGATGCGGTTGACCTGCTCGCCCAGGCTCATGGCGACGGACAGCCGCCCGAAATAGTCGGCCAGGGTGTTGTAGTGCGGCCACCAGGGCTCGTGGTAGGAGAACGAGAGCGGGTGGTCCCGCTTGCGGGCGCCCTTGACCGTGGCGTAGGACAGGTGCTGGTTGAGGAAGTTGACGCCCAGGGCGTAT
>CAZFBC010000257.1:0-3367 GCA_964517245.1 uncultured Eubacteriales bacterium
TGGTCGTCACGGTCGACGCCCAGCTCTTCTACGGCCTGCTCGAGGCCCTGCCCTACCTCGTCAACTACCCCTACGAGTGCACCGAGCAGACGCTCAACCGGTTCCTGTCGACGGCCATCCTGACCGGCCTCTACGGCAAATACCCGGCGGTGGCCCGCATGGCCCAAGCTCTAAGCAAGCGCGAGACGGTCTACGAGACGTTCGACGCCGCCGACCCGAACCGGAAGATGTCGCTCGAGGAGACGCCCTGGCTCGAGACGGCCCGGGGCGGGAAGGACGCGGGCTCGGGCGTCGAGAAGGTGCTCGACCCGCGCGTCGCCAAGGCGCAGCGGGAGGCATCGCTCGCCAAGCTCCTCGAGTCGCAGACCTCGAGCGGCGGCTTCCCCTGGTGGCCGGGCGGACCGCCGTCGCCCTACATGACCCTGTACATCGTCAGCGGCTTCTCCAAGGCCCTCGAGTTCGGGGTCGAAGTGCCGCGGGAGCCCGTGGCCCGGGCCTTCGATTACCTCCACCGCCACTACCTCGACGAGGTCGTCGCCGAGCTCATGGCCCGCGACGCGGGCTGGGAATTCGTCACCTTCCTCAACTACGTCGTCGGCAACTTCCCCGACGCGGAGTGGACCGGGGAGGCCTTCGGCGCGGCGGAGCGGGCGCGGATGCTCGAGTTCTCGTTCAAGCACTGGAAGGGCCACGCGCCCTACCTCAAGGGCTATCTCGCGCTGACGCTCAAGCGGGCGGGCCGCGGGAAGGACGCGGCGCTCGTCTGGGATAGCGTCATGGACAGCGCCAAAACGACCGAGGACGGCGGGACGGGCTGGGCGCCGGAGGACCGGGCCTGGCTCTGGTACAACGACACCATCGAGACCCACGCCTTCGCCCTGCGGACTCTGATGGAGCTCGACCCGGCCGACGCCCGGAGCGAGGGGCTCGTCCAGTGGCTCTTCCTCAACAAGAAGCTCAACCACTGGAAATCGACCCGGGCCACGAGCGAGGTCATCTACGCGGTGGCCTATTTCCTGAAGACGACGGGGGCGCTCGGCGCGCGCGAGACGGTCGCGGCCGAGGTCGGCGGCGCGAAGGCGTCGTGGACGTTCGAGCCCGACACGTACACGGGCAAGAAGAACCAGCTGGTCGTCGACGGGGCCAAGCTCGGGCCGGAGAGCGCCGTCGTCAAGGTGTCGAAGGAGGGCAAGGGCGTCGCCTTCGCCAGCGCCACCTGGCATTTCAGCACCGAGCGCATGCCGGAGAAGGGCGAGGGCGACCTGTTCCAGGTCGGGCGGACCTATTTCAAGCGGGAGAAGCGGGGCGAGGAGGTCGTGCTGAGGCCGCTCGCCGAGGGCGCGGCGCTCGCGGTGGGCGACGAGATCGAGGTCCAGCTCTCGGTCCGGGCCCGGCACCAGGCCGAATACGTCCATCTGCGCGACCCGCGGCCGGCCGGCTGCGAGCCGGCGGCGCTGCGCTCCGGCTACCGGTGGGACCTGGGGCTCGGGCGCTACGAGGAGATCCGCGACAGCGGCACGAACTTCTTCATGGAGTGGCTGCCCGAGGGCGAGTACACGCTCAAGCACCGCCTGCGCTGCACGATGGCCGGCACGTTCAAGGCCGCGCCGGCGACCCTGCAGTCGATGTACGCGCCCGAATTCGCGGCGTATTCGGCGGGGGCTATCATCGAGATACGTTGACACCGGGTCGTCCGCGTTCTACCATCGCGGTATCATGACCAAGAAGCTTGCCCTCCCCCGCGTCCTCGCCGTTACCCTCGTCCTGGCCCTCGCCGGGCTCGCCGCGGCCGGCCAGATCCAGCTTAAAGCCAGGCCCAAGGCCACCGTCGGGCCCGCCGTCCCCGCCTCCGCCGCGGCGGTCCTGCCGCCCGGCTTCGACGCCCTCGTCGCCCGGGCCATGAAGACCTTCGAGGTCCCGGGCCTGGCCGTCGCCGTGGTCAAGGACGGCTATATCGTCCTGGCCAAGGGCTACGGCGTCCGCAGGCTGGGCGCGCCGGAGCCGGTCGACGCCCGGACGCTCTTCGGCATCGCCTCGAACACCAAGGTCTTCACCGCGACGGCCCTGGGCCTTCTCGTCGAGGAGGGCAAGATCGAGTGGGACGCCCCCGTCACGCGCTACCTGCCCTGGTTCCAGATGTCGGACCCCTACGTCACCCGCGAGCTGACGGTCCGCGACCTCCTCGTCCACCGGAGCGGGCTCGGCCTCGGCGCGGGCGACCTCCTGCTCTTCCCCGAGACGACCTACAGCCGCCGCGAGATCGTCGGGCGCCTGCGCCACGTGCCGCTGGCGACGAGCTTCCGCTCCGCCTACGCCTACGACAACGTCCTCTACGTCGCCGCCGGGGAGCTCATCGAGGCCGTGAGCGGCTCGACCTGGGAGGACTTCGTCGCCGGGCGCATCCTCGAGAAGGCCGGCATGGCCTCGAGCCTCCCCCGCCACTCGGCGGCGCTGGCCGACCCGGCCGCCGGCAACCTGGCCATCCCCCACGCCGCGCTCGAGACCGGCGGCCCGCCCCAGCCCGTCGACGAGAACGACAACCTGCACGCGGCCGGCGGCATCCGGTCGTGCGCCGAGGACATGGCCCGGTGGATGCGCATCCACCTCGAGGAAGGCCGGCTCGCCGACGGGACGCGGCTCTTCTCGGAGAAGACCGGGCGCGAGCTGGCGACCGTCGTCACGCCGATCCCCATCCCGACCCCCCCGGCCGAGCTGGCCGCCCAGCGCATGAACTTCAACGGCTACGCCCTCGGCCTGCGCATCAACGACTACCGCGGCCGCAAGATCGTCAACCACACCGGCGGGCTGACGGGCTACGTCTCGCGCGTCCTCATGGCGCCCGAGCTCGAGCTGGGCGTCGCCGTCCTGACCAACCAGGAGTCGGGCGAGGCCTACAACTCGATCATCTACGCCGTCCTCGACCGGGCCATGGGCGTCCCGGCCACCGACTGGACGGCCGCCTATCTCGAGGTCCGGGAGAGGGCGCGGGCGGGCGCGGCGAAAACGCTGGAAAAGACCGCCGCGAAACGGGACGCTTCCATAGGCCCGTCGCTCCCGCTCGAGGCCTACGCCGGGACCTACGAGGACGCCTGGTACGGCCCGATCGCCATCACGCTCGAGGGCGGCCGGCTGGCCATGAGCTTCACTATGACCCCCGGCATGACCGGCGACATGGAGCACTGGAGCCGGGAGACCTTCGTCGTCCGCTGGCACGACCGCGAGCTCCGGGCCGACGCCTTCGTCACCTTCACGCTCGACCCGGGCGGCGCCATCGTCGAGGCCCGGATGAAGGCCGTCTCGCCGGAGACCGACTTCAGCTACGACTTCCACGACCTGCTGCTCAAGCCGGCGAAGGCCGCCGGGGCGG
>CAZFBC010000258.1:0-3352 GCA_964517245.1 uncultured Eubacteriales bacterium
GGGCCGAGGCCTCGGCCATGATCGGCACCCCGCCGCTCGTCAGGACCTCGGGCGTCCGGATCGAGATGGGGATGATGTCCATGGGCAGGACGTAGACCTTCTCCATGCCGGGCCAGACGAAGACGCCGCCGCCGAGACGGTAGCGGTACCCGACCTTCTGGGTCGTTCCGTCGGCCAGGGCGATCGTGTGCTTGCGGCCTCCGGCGATGATGAGGGCCTCGTTGGGCCCGACCTTGCGGTAGCGCAGGGCCAGGACGAGGATGACCAGGGTGATGAAAGCGACGACGGCGCCGGCGACGATGAGCCAGGATGTCAGGTTCATGACGACCTCCTTGGGGAAAAAGAGACCTCTCCAGAGGTCAGATAGTATTGAATTGAAGGGAAGATTGTCAAGCCGGGCCGGCCGGCTTGTCCTTGTAGCCGTAGGCCATGAAGAGGATGCTCTTTTTCTTGAGGGCCTCTTTCTGGGCCCGGACGATCCGGGCGACCCCCCGGTCGGCCAGCTTGAGGAGGCCGAGGAGGTCCTTGCGCGAGAAGGGGTTCTTCTCCGCCCCGGCCTGGACCTCGACGAGCTCGCCCCGGTCCGTCTCGATGACGTTCATGTCGAGGTCGGCCTGGGAGTCCTCGTCGTAGTCGAGGTCGAGGAGGACCCGGCCCTTGACGATGCCGACGCTCACCCCCGCGACGAGATGGCGGAGGGGCATGTGGTCGATGAGGCCGTCGTCGATCATCTTCTTGAGGGCCAGCCCGAGGGCGACGCAGCCGGCCGTGACCGAGGCCACGCGGGTCCCCCCGTCCGCCTGGATGACGTCGCAGTCGACGATGATCTGCCTCTCGCCGAGGGCCCGGAGGTCGGTCACGGCCCGCAGGGCGCGGCCGACCAGCCGCTGGATCTCCTGGGTCCGGCCCGAGACGCGGCCGGCGGTGCGCTCGCGGGGGGTCCGCTCCTCGGTCGCCCGGGGGAGCATGGCGTACTCGGCGGTGACCCAGCCCCGGCCGGTGCCCTTGAGGAAGGGCGGCACCCGCTCGTCGATGGTAGCCGCGGCCAGGACGCGGGTCCGTCCCATCTCGATGAGCGCCGATCCGTCGGCGAAGTCGAGGGGGTCGAGGCTGATCTTGAGCGGCCGGAGCTGGACCGGGGAGCGCTTTCCGGAGCGGACGGGATCCACTACTTGATCCAGAGCTGAGGGGCGGATCCCTTTTTCCTCTGGGCCAGGAAGTCCTCCAGGTCCTTCTTGGCCTTGGCGGACTCCATCTCGGCCTTGAGCAGCTTGTCGTAGGTGTCGCTGATCTGGACCTGGAGCGTCTCGCGCGACTTCATGTTGTCGAGGCTCTGGAACTGCTGGTAGAGGGAGTTCATCTTGAGGGTCAGGAGGTCGACCAGCTCGGCCTTCTCCTGGGCGGCGTCGACGAGCTCGTTCTGCCGCTTGTCGAGGTCGCGCCCGGCCGCGCCGGGGTCTTCGGCGGGCGGCGCCTCTTCGGCGGGCTCGGCCTCCGCGGCTTCGGCGGCGCCCTCGGGCGCTTCCGCAGCCGGCTGGCCCCCGGCCGCCGGGGCCGCTTCGGCCTGGGGCGGGGCCCCGGCTTCGGCGGCCGCGGCCGCCCGCTCCTCGGCGGTCGGCTCCGGGGCCGTCGACTCGACGGCGGGCTTCTTCTTCACCCGGGTCAGGTCCTCGGTCGTGACCGTGGTCGCCTTGCCCTTCAGGGCCGCCCGGCGCTCTTTCTCTTTCTTGGCCAGCTCGGCCAGGCTCTGGGATTGGAGAAAGGACGCCAGCAGCAACGGAAGGATGAACGCCGCCGCTAGCTTCGTCTTTGACATGGCGTGATACTCCTCTAGTCTGTGACGATTATCATGGATTTAGTCGCGCGTGTCAAACGGATGTCCGGGTCTTTGGCGGCCCTGGCCGCGGCGGTCCTCACCCGGAGCGCCCGGCCGTCCGACCTGACCTCGACGGCCCCGTCGAGGTCGGTCCGGAGGACCTCGGCGCCCGCGTCCCGGCACCGGGCCAGGACCTCCGGGCTGGGGAACCCGTAGCTGTTCCCTTCCCCCGCGGAGACGAGGACGAGCCGGGGCCGGACGGCCGCGAGGAGCCCGGAGGAGGTCGAGCCGGCGCTGCCGTGGTGGCCGGCCTTGAGCACGGCGGCGGCCAGGTCGGCGCCGGAATCGACGAGGGCCCGCTCGGTGGGGCCGCCGGCGTCGCCCGTGAGCAGGAAGGCCGTCCGGCCGAAGACCAGGCGGATGACGAGCGAGCTCTCGTTGCCGGACGGGGCCGGCCCGCCGGCCCCGTCGAGCGGAGGGTGGAGGACCTCCACGGAGACCGGCCCTTCCTCGAAACGCGTGCCCCGGCCGCAGCGCCGCCGGACGACGCGCGGGCCGAGGGCGCGGCCGAGGGCCGCGTAGGCCCCGGCGCTCTCCGCGGGAAGGCCTTCCCAGAACGTCCCGACGCGGAAGTTGCGGGCCACGGCGACCAGTCCGCCGAGGTGGTCGGGGTGGGGGTGGGTGAGGACCAGGTGGTCGACCCTCCGGATCCCCTTCCTCCAGAGGACGGGGGAGACGACCTTCTCTCCGACGTCGAATTGGCTGCCCGCGAGCCCGCCCCCGTCGATGAGCATGGTCCGCCGGCCGGGGAACTCGACCAGGACGGACTCGCCCTGTCCGACGTCGACCATGGTGACCCTCAGGTCGGGCGAGGCCGCTCGGAACGGGGAGCGGACGAGGAGGACCGCACAGAGAGCGAGCCCGGAGAGGACGGCCGGCCGCTGGCCCCGGAATCTCGGCCGGGCGAGCGTGAGGCCGAGGAAGAGGGCGTAGCCCAGCAGGACCGCGGGAGGCGGGGTCGCGACCCGGAAGGACAGGAACGGGAAGGCGTCGAGCGAGCGGGAGACGCGGTCGAAGACGGCGACGAGGAGGCCGAGCGCCGCGGCCGGCGGCCCGGCCGCGCCGGGGAACAGGGCGGCGAACGGCAGGAAGGCGTAGCCGAGGCCCATGATCACCCCGACCAGGGGGATGGCGGCGAAGTTCAGGACGAGGGAGGAGAGCGCGACCCGGTTGAAGCTCCGGGCGATGAGCGGCGCCGCGCCCAGCGCCGCGGTGACGGAGAGGCAGGCGAGCTCCGTCGCCTTGAGCGGCAGGCGGGGCAGGGCCCTGAGCAGGGGAGGGGTGAAGAGGACGATGGTCGCCGTGGCGGCGTAGGTCAGCTGGAAGCCGATGTCGAACAGGCTCGAAGGGTTGGCCAGGAGCAGGGCGAAGGCGCTGGCCGCGATCGTGTTGAGCACGTGGACGTCCTTCCAGAGGAGCCTCCCGGCGAGAAAGGCCAGGGTCATGAGCGTGGCCCGGAGGACGGAGGGGCTGGCC
>CAZFBC010000259.1:0-3323 GCA_964517245.1 uncultured Eubacteriales bacterium
CGCCTCCGGCGCGGTCCACGGCGCCCTCTCGGCGGGGGCCCTGACGACGACCTTCACGGCGTCCCAGGGACTGATGCTCATGCTGCCCAACATGCACAAGATCGCCGGCGAGATGCTGCCGACGGTCTTCCTCGTCTCGGCCCGCTCCCTGGCCTGCCAGTCCCTGTCCATCTTCGGCGACCACAGCGACGTCATGGCCGCGCGCAACACGGGCTTCGCCATGACCTGCGGCGGCTCCGTCCAGGAGGCCCAGGACCTGGCCATCGTCGCCCACCTGGCCACTCTGCGGAGCAAGATCCCGTTCCTCCACTTCTTCGACGGCTTCCGGACCTCCAACGTCGTGGAGAAGATCGACCTCGTCCCCTACGAGACCCTGGCCTCGCTCTTCGAGCCCCGGTATCTCGAGGACTTCCGGCGCCGCTCCCTCAATCCCGAGCGCCCCATGCTCAAGGTCGGCCAGCAGAACCCGGACGTCTACTTCCAGGGCCGCGAGACGGTCAACCGGTACTACGACGAGTGCCCCGGCCTCGTCCAGCACTACATGGACAAGGTGGCCCAGGCCATCGGCCGCCAGTACCACCTCTTCGATTATTTCGGCGCCCCCGACGCCGACAAGGTCATCGTCATGATGGGCTCGGGCGCGGAGACGGCCGAGGAGACGATCAATTATCTCAACGCCCGGGGCGCCAAGCTCGGGCTGGTCAAGGTCCGCCTCTACCGGCCCTTCGACGCCGCCGCGCTGGCCGCCGCCCTGCCGGCCTCGGCCAAGAAGGTCGCCGTCCTCGACCGGACCAAGGAGCCCGGCTCGATCGGCGAGCCCCTCTTCCTCGACGTCACGCTGGCCCTCGCCGGACGGGACGTCAAGGTCGTCGGCGGGCGCTACGGGCTGTCCTCGAAGGAGTTCACGCCGGCCATGGTCAAGGCCGTCTACGACCACCTCGACGGCCGGGCCGCGCACGGCTTCACCGTGGGCATCATCGACGACGTCACCCACACCTCGATCCCCGTCGGGCCGGCCCTCGACACCGAGCTCCCGGGCACGGTCCGCTGCAAGTTCTTCGGCTACGGCTCCGACGGCACGGTCGGCGCCAACAAGAACTCGATCAAGATCATCGCCGACCACACGGACATGTACGGCCAGGGCTACTTCCAGTACGACTCGAAGAAATCCGGCGGCGTCACCATCTCCCACCTCCGCTTTGGCAAGAGCCCGATCCAATCCCAGTACTTCCTCAACACGGTCGACTTCGTCGCCCTCCACAAGCCGTCCTACATCGGCCGCCTCGACATCCTCGAGGGCATCCGCGAGGGCGGGACCTTCCTCATCAACTGCGACTGGCCGGCCGCCGAGGTCTTCGAGCACCTGACCGAGGATATGCAAAGGACGATCATCGACCGGAAGGTCAAGGTCTTCACCATCGACGCCCTGAAGATGGCCGGCGAGCTGGGCCTCGGCCTGCGCATCAACTCGATCATGCAGGCCTGCTTCTTCAAGCTGTCGGGCGTCCTGCCCGAGGACGAGGCCATCGCCCTGATGAAGAAGGCCGTCGAGAAGACCTACGGCCGGAAGGGGAAAGAGGTCGTCCAGATGAACTGGGATGCCATCGACTGCGCCGCCGGCGGCCTCGAGGCCGTCCCCGTGCCGGACAGGATCGGCAAGTCCGCGCCCGTCGCCAAGATCGTCCCCGACGACGCCAGCGCCTACGCCAGGGAGGTCATCGATCCCGTGACGCGGTTCAAAGGCGACCTCCTGCCGGTGTCCAAGATGCCCCTCGACGGGGCCGTTCCGACGGCCACGGCGCGCCTCGAGAAGCGCGGCATCGCCGTCGAGTGCCCCAAGTGGATCCCCGAGAACTGCACCCAGTGCAACCAGTGCTCCTTCGTCTGTCCCCACGCCGCGATCCGGGCCAAGCAGATCGCGCCCGCAGATCTCGCCCGGGCCCCCGAGGGATTCGCCGTCCTCAAGTCCAACACCAAGAACGACCGGGGCCTCCAATACCGGGTCCAATGCTACGTCGAGGACTGCGTCGGCTGCGGGTCCTGCGCCCAGGTTTGCCCGGCCAAGACCAAGGCCCTGGTCATGACGCCCATCGCCGAGCTGCGCGGGGCGGGGGAGACCGGGAAGGCCGAGTTCTTCGACCGGCTCCCCGACAACGTCGTCGACGGCATCAAGCCGGAAACGCTCAAGGGCAGCCAATTCCTGCGGCCCCTGTTCGAGTTCAGCGGCGCCTGCGCCGGCTGCGGCGAGACGCCCTACGTCAAGCTGGCCACCCAGCTCTACGGCGACCGGATGATCATCGCCAACGCCACCGGCTGCTCCTCGATCTACGGCGGCACCTTCCCGACCTCGCCCTACTGCGTCAACGCGGAGGGGAAGGGGCCGGCCTGGGGCAATTCGCTCTTCGAGGACAACGCCGAGTACGGCTTCGGCATGCGGCTGGCCGTCGACGCCAACCGGCGCCTTCTCGCCGCCTCGATCGACGCCACCCTGGCCGCCGGGACGACCCCGGCCCTGGCCGACGCTCTCCAGAAGATGAAGGGCGCCTGGGCGGGCGTCGGCGAAGAAGCCAAGGCCGCGGCCACGGCCGTTCGGGCCGCCCTCCCGAAGGCCCTCGAGTCCGCCAACGGGGCCCGGCCCCACCTGGCGAAGCTCGACGAGCTCAAGGACTTCCTCGTCGAGAAGAGCGTCTGGTGCATCGGCGGCGACGGCTGGGCCTACGACATCGGCTACGGCGGCCTCGACCACGTCCTGGCCATGAACCGCAACGTCAACGTCCTCGTCCTCGACACCGAGGTCTACTCCAACACCGGCGGCCAGGCCTCCAAGTCGACGCCGACCGGATCCGTGGCCAAGTTCGCGGCCTCGGGCAAGAAGACGGCCAAGAAGGACCTCGGCCGCATGGCCATGACCTACGGCTACGTCTACGTCGCCTCGGTGGCCATGGGCGCCAACATGAACCAGTGCCTCAAGGCCTTCCTCGAGGCCGAAGCCTACCCCGGCCCGTCGCTCATCATCGCCTATTCGCCCTGCATCAACCACGGCATCGACATGAGCAAGTCCCAGGCCGAGGAGAAGCTGGCCGTGGACACGGGCTACTGGATCCTCTACCGCCACAACCCTCTTCTCGCCCGCGAAGGCAAGAACCCGTTCCAGCTCGACTCGCGGGAGCCCAAGCTCGAGTACGAGGCCTTCCTCAAGAACGAGGTCCGCTACCGCACCCTGACCCAGCAGTACCCCGAGATCGCCAAGGAGCTCTTCGCCCGGGCGGCCGAGGAGGCCCGGAAGCGCTACGAATCCTACAAGAAAATGGCGGAATAGGCGG
>CAZFBC010000260.1:0-3274 GCA_964517245.1 uncultured Eubacteriales bacterium
GGGAATCAAAGCCAGCGCCGGAGCCGACGTCCACCACAACCTCGCCGGGGAGGATTGGGCCAACAGAAAACGGTTTGCCTGTCCCGGCGAAGGAGGCGAGGTTGCTTTCGGGCAGGCCGGCGTACAGGCTTTCCTCGTAGCCAAGCAGGTCCGCCGCGCGGCGCCCGGTGTGAAAATGGTAACCCTTGTTCGGGTCAAGTGTGACACCGGTGTATTCTTTTTGAAACTCCACCCTGAGTTCTTCGAGCGAAATCTTTGGAAGGTTTTGATGATGGGTCATGACTTTACTCCTTTAGCGTGAAAAATACAATAGCAGAAAAATATTGCGGGCGCCTCCTGATTCACACCTTATTTTTGCGCAAATAAACGGCATTTCTATTTTTTAGTGCAAATACAGGCGGTTTCTAATCGGTTTCAGCCACCTGAACAGTACCTTTCCAAACAAATAGCCAGTTCTGCAGAAAATTGGTTTTGACTTAGCAGCTCCACTCGGATCAACCGGTTGCCATCGAAAACCAGCTTTCCAGGAACAGCCAGCAAATCTCGCACAATCCGTTTTGGGCCATAGCCAGCGAACTCGGTTCCGGCTAATGCCCGGTGGTAAAAATCGGCGAGCAGATTGTGAGCCAGGTCGGTCAAAAGGATGTAACTTTTCTGACCCAAGAAACTGTGCTTGCGCCTGGCTTCCATACTCAAACCGCTCTTGTCACTTCTGAACTGCTCGACTTCTGCGCCGCCGCGATCATCATAAAGATGTAGGAAGCAGCTCTTGGATGGCAGGGACAGTGTGGAAACATAGTAGCTGTGCAGGTATTCACCATTCTTGAGCCGCCGCTTGACAAACATGCGTACGGGGCGGCCATAGTCAACTGGTGGATCTACCTCTCCCAGCCAACTATTCTCCTGGTAAGGATCCCAGCGAGTTACCTTGGCAACCAGCGCTTCGGCCCGACGATTGGAGATACCCTTGGCCATCACGTGGTAGCCCTTCGCCAGTAGCCAGCGCAGTTCATCATCGGCCCCAGACCCGCCATCCAGACGCCAAACCGTGCGTTTCCGCTGCTCTGGAGATAACTCTAAAGCAGTTTCGGCTGCTTCGACGGCTGGTTTGAAGCAGTGCAGGGTGTGAGCATTGCCTGGAAACACATCTGACCATACGGTTTCGCGCTCCTGGATGGCGCTGACACGGGCTAATTGGCGTCCATAGGCGTTTTTTTTCTCCAAAATAGCCTTTCAGGGCGGCTTCGGCCCTCGATCCGCATGGCAAAGCCGATAAGTCGTAGTCCAACCACAGGTACTTCCGCCAGTCGCGGGCCATGACTTGGCTGTTGTACTTCCAGACCTGGGCGCCGCTGGCGCGTAATTCGTCAATCTGCTTTTGAGTTAGCGCATCCAGTGTTCGAGACAGGCTCGATTGGTCTGCAAAATGATCCCACCCCCACACTGCAGCCAGGTACTTCTCTGGCTTGAGGGCGGTAGTCACCACGGAGAGCGTCTCACAACCTGCCAGAATGCTCAAAAGCACCTGGATCAGCTTGTCCGCAGGCTCAAAATAGCGGTTCCGCATCGGAATGTGCACCTGGTGAAGCGGTTTGAGTATGTTTTGAGCTTGGTAATGTGCTGAAAGCACTGCCAGAGGAGCAAAGCGCGTGTTCGTGAGTTCTGAAGTGAAGTCAATTTTGAGGTTCATCAGGGTCATCCTTTGCGAGTAAGTCTAAAGCAATTTCCTGATGATACCGCCTGGCAGGCTTTTTAGTTGTCAAAAGTGCGATTTTGCCGATTAGAAATGCCTTCTGTTTGCAGATAGTCTCCCTCTTGAGCGTTGACATGAGATCGAGTAAACTTGGGCAAACAACCCCGAGGGAGACAGATGGAGAAGTTTGCCAAGAGCGGAGAATTTTGTCCAAACGAAGCCTGTCCAGACTACGGCAAGCTTCAAAAAGGTCAGACGCTACCCAATATTCGCAAGTTTGGCAAGACCCGGGCTGGCGTTCAGCGCTACCAATGTCGGACTTGCCGCAGAACCTTTACAGAGACCACCGGAACGCTTTTCTTTCGCAAGCGGACGCCGGAACATGAAATACTGGAGACACTGGCCTTGCTGGCGGAAGGGAGCCGGATCAGCAGTCTGTCGCGAGCTAAAGGGATCAAGGAAGATACGATCCTGGCTTGGTTACGGGAAGCCGCCCAACATGCCGAGGAACTGGAAGATGTGCTCATGAGCGACTTCAAAGTCAAGCGAGGCCAACTGGATGCGCTCTGGAGCTATGTCCGCAACAAGGGAGAAAAAAAGCTATCCGGAAACCGCTGAAAGCGGACAATTCTGGCGCTCCACGTTGTTGGATATGGACAGTCGCCTACGGGTGGCACGTGGCATCGCCAAGAACGAGACCCTGGCCAGTGTGGAGGTGTTCCAAACGCTCAAACGGCGTGGGCATCCTGCGGGACCCCCACCCACTATTTCCGACGGTTGGGGTGGCATTGATGAAGCCATGATCGAAGTTTACGGAAAAGTGCCCGAATATGGCGGACGCGGAAGACCTCCTACTCGCAAGAAACCTGGCTCAGACTGGATGTACCTGCAAATGGTCAAACAACGCGACGACCATGGACGCTTTCAAGGCACCAAAATCCGTGTGATCTATGGCTCAAAGGCTGAAGTCACCGCCTTCCTGGGCGAGAGCACGGCCTACATCGAGCGCAGCAATCTAACCAGCAGACTCTTCAACGGACGACAAGTGCGTAAAACCCTCGCCTTTTCCAAAGAGTTGGAGTTCCACCGAGCAGCTGCTCTTTGGGAAGATGGCTACTACAATCTGGTGCGCAAACACAAGAGCTTGCGCCTACCTGTCCAGAATGCTCTGCCCCAAAAGTGGTCCCCTCGGACGCCAGCTATGGCTGCCAATCTGACCGATCATATTTGGACTGTTAAAGAACTGCTGACAACTTTGCCCCTACCTCGTGCTGTCAACACTAGATAGGGTGACTATCTGTTTGCACTATCGAATAGAAACTGGCTCTGTTTGCGCAAAAACAAGGTCAGAGACTTCGGAAGTCTGAAGTCTGATATAATAATGAATAATCATTCTTTGTGAAGATTAATTCTCGAAAGCGCTTGCATGACCGATCCCGATGTCCGTTTTAATCAATTGATCGCTGCCTTGAAGGAGCGCGACTTCCGCCTGACCCCCCAGCGGGTGGAGCTGGTGCGGCTGATCGCGACCAGCGACGGGCATCCCAGCGCCAGCCAACTGTACACTCAGATCAAGCGCCA
>CAZFBC010000261.1:0-3273 GCA_964517245.1 uncultured Eubacteriales bacterium
GGCTTCGGCTCGGCCTTGGGGGCGACCGGTTCGGGCCTGGCCGGGGCGGCCGCGGGCACGGGAGCCGGCATGGAGGCCGGGGCGGGGGCGGGGGCGGGCCGGACGACGGCCGCCGGGGCCGCGGCGTCCGGGAAGAAGGACACGACGAGGCCGTCGCCGCGGGAATCCATGGCGTAGAGGCCGGGCTCCTTGAGGTCGAAGACCAGGCGCGCGATGGGCCTCGGGCCGTCGCTCTGGAACTGGGCGACGCGCACCCGCTGGACGGTGGAGCGCGGGTCCGTGATCGACAGGGCCCCGGGCTTGGCCGCGAGGAGCGTATCGAACATGTCGACGACGAGGCGGGGCGGGTTCTCCAGGGCGAAGACCTGGGTGACGGCCGGGCCGGTCAGGTCGGCCCGCACGGAGAGGCTCTCCGCGCCCGCGGCCGCGTCGATCTTGTTCAGGAGGACGGCCCGGCCGGCCGCGCGGTCGAGCTCGGCCTGGGTCGCGGGGTCGACGACGTAGCCGTCCTGGTTCCTCTGGATGGCGTTGAGCTCGACGACCGTGCGGCCCTCTTCGCCGACGATCCTGGCCGGGACCCGCTCGCCCAGCCGGACGAGGAGGCGGAGCGCGTCGGCCCCGGACTTCTCGATCTGGACGTCGCGGACGAGGCCGGAGCCGGAGGAGGGCAGGGCCGGGACGGCGGCGGTCGTGGCCCGGGCGATGTCGAGGACGAGCGTCCGGGGGGCGTCGGCCAGGTAGTAGGCCTTCTCGACGGCGAGGGGGCCGTCGGTCTCCAGGACGAGCTTCGTCGAGAGAGTGCCCGGCTGGACCTGGATGTCGCTGATGTGAACGACCGGGCCCTGGGCGTACAGGCCGGCGAGCAGCAGGAGGCACAGCCCGACGGCTGCGGCCGGAAGGGTTCTCTTGTTCATGTTACAGCTCCTCCGTGATTTCCTTGATGATGTCTCTCGGCCTTATGAGGGGGAGGCCCCGGTCGCTGGTCTTACGCAGGACGACCTGCGTCGCGGTGATGGACAGGACGTACCCGTCCGTGAACTTGTCGCCGACCTTGGCGAAGGTGGGGAATCCCTGGGGCGTGCCGATCAGGGCGGTGTAGACGTTTTTATTCTTGACGATGCCGAAGAGGACGAGGTCGTCGATGAACATCTGGGTCTCGCCGAGGGCCGTCTTCTCCCGCATATCGCGCCCCGAGAGGAGGTTTTTGAAGGGGTCGCGGCGTCCCGCGGGGTTGTAGGTGAATCCCGTCTGGACGGAGACGGCGGGGGCCGGCTCCTCCGTCGGGGCCGCGGCCGGGGCCTCCTGGGCGAGGAGGGGGACCAGGCCCGCGAGGAAGAGGACAAGAAGGGTGAAGGCGGCTTTTCTCATCGTTTGGGCCTCGCTTGCTGTTTGGCCGGCGCCGCGGGCGCCGGCGTCTCGGAGAAGAAATAGGTCTTGGCCGTCCAGTTTGCGGAGACGGTGTTCAGGTCCGTCTGGCGGTTCAGCGCCTTGATGGCGAAGTTCTGGATGGTGAAGACCCGGGGGAACTTGCTCAGCTTGTCGAAGAACGTGCCGAGGTTGTGGTAGTTCCCCGAGATCTGGATGGGGATCGGCCACTCGGCGTAGAACTCCTTGTTGATCTCCGTCCCGGGCGCGAAGCGGAGGACGTCGAGGCGCGAGTCGTAGGCCAGGGCCTGGATCTGCCGCAGGATGTCCGCGATCTCCTTGCGCTGCGGGATGTTGACCTCGAGGGTCTTGAGCTTGGCGGTCATGGCGACGATGTCGGCCTCGATCTTGTCCAGCTCCCGCTTCTTCTCCTTCAGGTTCCGGACCTCCGCCTCGACCTTGACCCGCTCGGCCCGGAGCTCCTTGAGCTTGGCGTTCTGGGGCTTGAAGTAGAAGAGGAAGGCCAGGCCGAATATGAGGACGGCGAAAAAGAGGGATCCGTACCAGGGCCAGTTTTTCATGGCGTCACCCCTTTCTTGGCGGCGGGTTTCGCGGCGGGCTCGGTCTTGAGCGGCGGAGGCTCCAGCTTCCTCTCGAGGACGGCGCGCAGCGCGAACTCCAGGTACTGGTCCCCCTGGGCGGTCCTCTGGGTCGAAGACACGAGGTTGACGTTCATCACCTGGGTGCTGGCCTCGAGGGCCGAGATGTAGTCCGCAACGAGGTTGTTCGACAGGGCCCGCCCCTTGATCTGGAGGCCCTTCTCGTCGTAGGTCACTTCGCTCAGCCAGACCCACTCCGGCAGGCGGCCGCTCAGCTCGTCCATCAGGCGCGGCGCCAGGTCGCGCTGGGCGTTGAGCCACTCGATGAGGGTGATCTTGCGGTCGAGGGCTTCCCGGACCTTGCGCTGCTCCTCGAGCTTGGCCTCGACGTACTGGAGCTGGCTCTTCTCCAGGCGGGCCGCGGCGAGGAGGGTGTTCTCCCGGTCGAAGGCCTTCCTCTGGAAGAAGAAGAACGCGCCCAGCCCGATGACGAGAGCGAGGAAGATGAGGTTCCCGACGTTCGGGCCCTTCTTCGGCTTCTCCTCGTAGGCGCTCGCGGCGACGACGGGCTCCTTGTCCTTGGTTTCCGGCTTGAGGAGGTTGATCCGTATCATGGTTACTTCTCCACCTTTCGGGTTGCCAAGCCGACGGCGACGCCGAAGACCGGCGCCATGTCCGTGAAATAGACCGCGTCGAACTTCTTGTCATCGACCCGGATATTGCGGAAGGGATTGAGGATCTCCGTCTTGATGCGGAACTTGGTCTCGAAGGCGCCGGCGACGCCGGCGACGTTGGCCAGGCCGCCGCTGAGGACGATCTGCTCGATCTTCCTCTCCCTCTTCTCCGAGGCCTCGTAGAACGAGAAGGTCTTCTCGATCTCGTCGAGCAGGTCGCGGACGTTCATCGACAGGAGCGTCGCGAACTGGTCCGGGGCCGCCGTCTTCCCGGGGATGCCCTTGAGGAGCTTCTCGGCCTCCTCGAACGAGATGCTGAGCTCCTTGCGGATGTTCTCGGTGAAGAAGAAGCCGCCCAGGGACAGGTCGCGGAACAGCTGGGGCGTGCCCCGCTCGACGATGACGACGTTGGTGATGTTGGCCCCGATGTTGATCAGGGCGATGGTCTTCTCGGCGAAGATCTCCGGGTAGCTGGCCTCGAGGACGTTCTGGAGGGCGAAGACGTCGACCTCGATGCTCTGGAGGTTCTTGCGGGCCTGGTTGACGACGTTGCTGTAGTTGGCGATCTTCTCCTTCTTGGCGGCCACCAGCAGGATGTCGAGGTTCTTCTCCTCGGTCGACCGCGTCGGTTTGAG
>CAZFBC010000262.1:0-3233 GCA_964517245.1 uncultured Eubacteriales bacterium
GGAGATGAACTCGGCCAGGGGCGTGTCGTAGACGTAGGGGATGAGCCCCTGCTTGAGCACGTTGACGAGGCCGCGGCGGAACTGGTCCTCGGTGTCCGTCGGCTTCGAATAGTATTTCAGCGTCGCGTCCTTGCCCCGGTGGCGGTTCAGGCCGATGTAGTCGAGGGTGTACTCGTTGCCGCCGCTGCCGGTCTGCTGGCGGGTGACGATGATCTGGACGTCGGCGCTCTGGCGGTCGAGCACGTAGTTGACGAAGGTGATCTCGGTCTTGATGTACTCGAAGTCGCAGGTCCGGCGCTCGCAGTCGAGGTAGACGTTCGGGGCGACGCTCCGCAGCTCGTCCTGGGGGATGGCCCCGCCGCCTTGGGCCGCCGCGGGACGGGGCAGGAGGAGGCCGAGGGCGACGAGGGCGATGAGCGTCCGGATGTTCGCGGGGAGGCTCGGGAGCTTCATGCGCAAGCTCCTCATTGGGTCCGCACGAAGACCTGGGACCAGGGGATGACGTTGATCTCGGAGCCGCGGGCGTACCCTTCCCCCGCGAGGAAGCGCTTGTAGAGCCAGGATTGGACGGCGTAGACGCGGACGATCGTCGAGGCCGGCAGGCCGGCGGCCGGGACGACGGCCTCGGTCTCCTCCATGTGGTCCCTCCGGAAGATCTCCTTGCCCGTCCGGAAGTCGTAGGCCCGGAGGTCGACGGGCGAGGGGAAGCGGCTGAACCGCCAGCGGACCGCGAGGTCCCGGCCGGCCTCGATCACGGCCGGCCGCGGCTCCGTGAGGACCAGCCATGCGGGGACCGGGAACCTCTCCCTGATGACCGGCCGGCCGGCCAGGGAGATCTCCGCGTCGATCTCGGCCGGAAGCTTGTCCTTGTCGAGGAGGACCCTTTTCTCGTAGTGGTCCTGGTGGAAGTCCAGCTTCTCGGACAGCGCGGTGACCCGGGCGTCCGCGATGGCGGCGCCCTCGAGCGAGCCGAGGCGGATCTCGACGTAGAGGCGGATCTCGAAGAGGTCCACGTCGTTGTTGTAGTCGTACCGCGACAGGCTCGCCGTGGGGTAGGCTGTCATTCTCACGAAAAGGGGCGCGAGAGCCGGCGTGCCGGCCGGGGCCCCCGGTTCCTGCCCGGCGCCCGGGGCGGCGGCGGCCAGGAGGGCCAGCAGAAGAAAAATCGGGGTCTTAACGCGCATGGGCGCCTCCTCAACCGGCATTATACAGGAGTGACCGGCGGGGCGCGAGGGCCGGGCCCGCGGGACGACCGCGTCCGGTTGTCCCGTCGCCCGGCCTGTGACATAATGGGCCCGACGGACGGGGGGCCAAGCCCGCCCGTTCGAAGGGAGGAGGGAAGATGGCGAACACGAGGACGATCTGGGAAGGGGACATCGCGCCGGATTTCACGCTCAAGGACCACCACAACCGCGACTTCAGGCTGTCCGAGCTCGCCGGCCGGCGGGTCCTGCTGTCCTTCCATCCGCTGGCCTGGACGCCGGTCTGCGCCGAGCAGATGAAGGCGCTCGAGGCCCGCAAAGCCGCGTTCGACGCGCTGAACGCGGTCGCCGTCGGCATCAGCGTCGATTCGTTCCCGGCCAAGCACGCCTGGGCCAAGGCGCTGGGCATCAAGGACACGCGGATGCTGTGCGATTTCTGGCCCCACGGGGCCGTGGCCCACGCCATGGGGCTCTTCCGCGAGGAGGACGGTTATGCCAACCGGGCCAACATCGTCGTCGACGGCAGCGGCCGCGTCGTGCTCATCAAGGAGTACGACATCCCGCAGCTGCCCGACTGCGACGAGATCCTCGCCTTCCTGAAGAAGTGATCAGCTGATCAGAGGAGGACCTCGCGGGGGATCTCGCGCAGGTTGAAGTTCGAGGCCATGCTCCGGCAGTAGGCGCCGGCGCAGAGGACGGCCAGGACGTCGCCGCTCCGGGGCAGCGGCATGGACCGCTCCCGGCCGAAGACGTCGCCCGTTTCGCAGAGGTTCCCGGCCACGGTGACGCGGGCCCTCTCCGTCCCGTCGACGCGGCTGGCGTTGACGATCTCGTGGCGGGCCTGGAGATAGATGGCCGGCCGCGGCACGGTGTTGTACGTGCCGCCGTCGACGCAGGCGAAGATGTTGCCGTAGCTCTCCTTGACGTATTCGACGCCCAGGAGAAGGACCCCGGCGTCGCCGACCAGGAACTTTCCCGGCTCGATGACCAGCGCCTTGACCCCGAGCCCGGCCCTGGCCACGGCGGCCGAGAGATAGGCGATGTAATCCTCGACCGGGAAAATGGCCCGGCTCTTGAGGTAGCGCGGGCCGAACCCGCCGCCGAAATCGAGGAACTCCAGAGGGAAACCGGCCTTCTCGACCTCGCGGGCCTTGCGGACCAGGCGGTCGACGGCCGTCCGGACCATGCCGAAGTCCTCCCGGACCCAGCCCGATCCGAGGTGCTGGTGCAGCCCGACGGGGCGGAAGCCGAGCTTGCGGGCCCGAGCGAAGACGCCGAGGACCTTCTTCTCCTCGACCCCGAACTTGATGGGCGTCCCGTCGGTCGACCGCTTCCCCGCCGTGACGACGCGAGCGTTGAAGCCCCGGCCGATGCCCGGGTTCCAGCGCACGGAGACGCGGAGGCCCCTGGCCGGGACCTCGCGCCGGACCTCGCTCATGAGGTCGAGCTGCTCGGCGGCGTCGATGTTGACCGTCAGGCCCTCGTGGGCGAAGACCGACCGGAGGTCGTCGCGGCTGACGCTCGTCCCCGTGAAGAGGATGCGGTCGGCCGGAAAGCCGGCCTTGAGGGCCGTCTCGACCTCGCAGGGGGAGACGGCGTCGATCCACGCGCCGCGGCGCTGGAGCAGCCGGAGGATGCCGCGGTGGGGGTTGGCTTTCATGGCGTAGCAGATCCGGGCGGGCAGCGGGGAACGGCGGGCGAAGGCGTCGTCGAGGCGGGCGTACCGCTCCAGGATCCGGTCCTTGCCGTAGACGTAGAGGGGCGTGCCGTACCGCTCGGCCAGGGCCTCCGCGTCGTGTCCGGCGACCGCCAGCCTGTTCTCCCGCACGGCCAGGAAATCCGTCTCCCACCAGTTCATGCCGACCCTCCCCGGTCCTCTTTCCCGTCCCCGTCGAACAGGCCCATCTGCCCGGCTTTGATGGCCCGGACGATCTCCCGGAGGGCCGGGTACTTCTCGAGGAGCGGCTCGGGGACGTCCACCTTCTCGCCCGTGATCATGTTCCGGATCTGGAGGGCGTTGGCCATGGCCTG
>CAZFBC010000263.1:0-1433 GCA_964517245.1 uncultured Eubacteriales bacterium
GGCGGGGGACCCGGAGAGGAGACCCGCGCAGAGCGCCAGGGCCAGGGCCCGCAGGGTCGCGCCGGCCGTCATTTCGACCCTCTTGCCGGGACGACGGCGACGACCGCGAACTCCCCGCGGGAGAAGTACCTGGCGGCAGCCTGCCTGAGGTCGCCCGAATCCACCCGGCCGATCTCCTCGAGGTAGGACGGCGGATCTTCCCGGGCGTTGAGCAGCATGTGGCGGACCATGGCGCCGGCCAGCTGGAGGCCCGAATCCTCGGCCCGCGCCGCCGCGAGGCCGATCTGGAGCTTGGCGCTCTCGAGATGGTCGTAGGCCAGGAGCGCCTGATCCCCCTGGAAGTCCTTTTTCGAATACGATTCGTTCCGGGCCTGCCTGAGGCTGCTCACGGCCGTCCGCTCGAGGAAGGGGAGGTCCTTCGGAGAGGCCTTGATCGAGACGACGACGGCCCCGCCGAGCCGGTTGGCGAGATAGGCCATGCCGACCGTCTGCACGGATTCCCTCTCCCGCCTGAGGAAGCCGGGGAGCAGGGGATTGATGCCCCGCCCCAGGACCTCGACGAGAAGGGCCACGGCGTACTGGTCGGGGTGGTTGTAGTCTGGCGCGGCGAAGGCCAGGTAGAGGTAGCCGTCCTCGACGTCGAGCTCGATCCGCCGGGTGACGCTCTTTTCCAAGCCCGCGGCCGCCGGCAGGCTCTCCGCCCGGAAGCCGGTCGAAGGGAGAGAGCCGAAGATCTCCCGGACCGAACGCTCCATCGCCCCGGCCTCGAAATCGCCGACGACCGCCAGGGCGCAGTTGTCGGCCGCGTAATATCTGTTGTAGAAGCCGAGGACGGCCTCGACCGTGGCCGTCCGGACGACCTCCCTCCGGCCGTAGGCGGACCGCCCGTAGGGGTGGCCGGCGAACAGCTCCCGCAGGACGAGGTCGGCCGCGGCCCGCTCGGGATCGTCCTCCATGCGGTTGATCTCCTCGAGAATGACCTCCTTCTCTTCGTCGAGCGAGGCCTGGTCGAGCTCGAGCCCGAAGAGCACGTCCCTTTGATTGCGCAGGGCGAACGCGGCGTGCTCCGCGGGCAGCGAGATCTCGAAGACCGACAGGTCCGGGCCGGTATGGGCGTTGAAATAGGCTCCGTGACGGCGGAGGCCGGCCGCGATCTCGGCTCCCGGGCGGCCCGCGGAGCCGCGGAAGAGGAGGCAGTGCTCGAGGAGGTGGACGAGCCCGCTCGTCCCGTCGGACTCGTCCTTGGCGCCGACGTTGAAGGCCGTGACGACGTGGAGGAGGGGCAGGTCCCGCTTCTCGTGCAGGAAGACGCGCAGCCCGTTGTCGAGGACGAAGGCCCTGTCGCCGGTCCCGGCGAGGACCTGGCGGCCCGCGGCCAGAACGGCGAGGAGAAGGACGGTTCCGATACGGCGCCGGACGGTCATGCCAGCCAC
>CAZFBC010000263.1:1533-3216 GCA_964517245.1 uncultured Eubacteriales bacterium
GAGGACGGCCTGGAGATGGTCCGGGAGACGGTCGGCCTCGACCTCGTCCTCCTCGACATCAAGATGCCCGGCAAGAGCGGCCTCGAGGTCCTGGCCGAGATCCGGAAGCGGCCGTTCGTCCCGGAGGTCATCATGATCTCCGGCCAGGGCACCATCCAGACGGCCGTCGAGGCGACCAAGCTGGGCGCCTTCGACTTCCTGGAGAAACCCCTGCACCGCGAGCGCGTGCTCATCAGCATCCGCAACGCCCTCCGGCAGACGGACCTCAGCCGGGAGTGCCAGGACCTCAAGAGGAAGACCGAGAAGCGCTACGAGATCGTCGGCAACCATCCCCTCGTCCAGAACCTCTGGAAGGAGATCCTGAAGATCGCGCCGACCAACGCCACGGTCCTCGTCTTCGGCGAGAGCGGCACGGGCAAGGAGCTCGTGGCCCGGTCCATCCACGCCCACAGCCTGAGGGCCCGGGAGACGTTCGTCCAGGTCAACTGCGCCGCCATCCCCGAGGAGCTCATCGAGTCGGAGCTCTTCGGCCACGAGAAGGGCTCTTTCACGGGCGCCACCGAGAAGAAGACCGGCAAGTTCGAGCAGGCCGACGGCGGCACCCTCTTCCTCGACGAGGTCGGCGACATGAGCCTGCGGACCCAGTCCAAGGTCCTCCGCGTCCTCGAGGAGGGCGAGGTCCAGAAGGTCGGTTCGAGCCGGATCTCCAAGGTCGACGTCCGCGTCATCGCCGCGACCAACAAGGACCTGCCGGCCGAGATCCGCGAGGGGCGCTTCCGGGAGGACCTCTATTTCCGTCTCAACGTCGTCCCCCTCCACTCGCCGCCGCTGCGGGAGAGGCCGGAGGACATCCCCCTGCTCGTCGACTATTTCACGCGCACCTTCGCCGAGGAGAACAATTTCCGGCCCCGGACGTTCTCCGCGGACGCCCTGGAGGCCATGACCCGGCACGCCTGGAAGGGCAACATCCGCGAGCTCAAGAACGTCGTCGAGCGGCTGATGATCATGACCGACCGCGACACGATCGAGCGCGGGGACCTGCCGGAGCCCCTGAGAGGGACGTCCGGCGCGACCCTGCCCGAGGCCTCCGGCGTCAAGACGCTCCGCGAATTCCGCGACCTGGCCGAGCGGGATTTCCTGCTGGCCAAGCTCGAGGCCAACGGCTGGAACATCTCCCAGACGGCCCGCGAGATCGACACGCCGCGTTCGAACCTCTACAAAAAGCTCGAACAATACGGTATTAAAGTAACGGCCGGAGGGGGCGAGACGGTCGCCTCTATCTCCCGCGAGAGGGAGGAGGAAAGTCCGGACTCCGATAAGGAATCGAGATCCTGAAAAGCAGAAATTCGCTGACCCTCGT
Organism: uncultured Eubacteriales bacterium; assembly: GCA_964517245.1. Taxonomy (GTDB): domain Bacteria; phylum Acidobacteriota; class Aminicenantia; order Aminicenantales; family Saccharicenantaceae; genus RBG-16-66-30. The sequence continues at coordinate 2,894 of CAZFBC010000263.1, forward strand.
ACAACTCAACGACAGCCATGCCTATTTTGATCTGCACCAGGAGATGTTCTGGCAGGGAGGTCAGACGGTCTATCGTCCTGCGGGCGGATACGCCCGCATTGCCGCGCTCGTAAAGCAGGTTCGGGCCGCGAACCAGGAGCGTGTGCTCTTTTGCGATTGCGGCGATACTCTCCACGGCACCCATCCCGCCCTGAAGACGCAGGGACGGGCCATGGTCCCTGTTTTGAATTCATTGGGTCTGGACGCGATGACGGCCCATTGGGAATTCGCTTATGGTCCCGCGGTCTTCAAACAGCGAGCCGCGGAGCTCCGTTATCCGATGC
>CAZFBC010000264.1:0-3211 GCA_964517245.1 uncultured Eubacteriales bacterium
CGAGCGACCTCCTCCCCCACCCCGACCTCGAGCGCCGCTATGTCGACCTCCACCGGGAGCTCGACCCGACCCGGCCGACGCTCGTCTCGGCCAAGGGCAAGACGAGCCGGCTCACCGGCCCGTCGGGGGTCAAGATGCTCGGCCCCTACGACTGGGTCCCCCCGGCCTACTGGTACGTCGACACGAAGAACGGCGGCGCCTACGGCTTCAACACCGAGTCCGGCCCCGGCCCGCAGGTCCCGCCCCTCGAGAGCCTGCGCCGGATGCTCCCCGCGGACAAGCTCTGGCCCGTCAACGACGACTGGAACTTCCACGCCTCCCGGGGCCGGTTCCAGGACCTCGCGCGCTACAACGAGGCCATGGACCGCCGCCTCGGCCCGGCCAAGGACCTCGACGACTACCTCCGCAAGGCCCAGTTCCTGAACTACGAGGGCATGCGGGCCATGTTCGAGGCCTTCGTCGCCAACAGGCCCGGGGCGACGGGCGTCATCCAGTGGATGCTCAACGCCGCCTGGCCGAAGCTCTGGTGGCAGCTCTACGACTATTTCCTCCAGCCGAACGGCGCCTTCTACGGCGCCCGCAAGGCGGGCGCGCCGACGCACATCCTCTACAACTACGGCACCCGGGAGGTCGTCGCCGTCAACGGCACGCTCGCGGCCGCGCCCAAGCTCCGGGCCACCGTCCGCCTCCTCGATCTCCAGCTCGAGGAGGTCATCGGCAAGACGGTCGATTTCGGCCTCTCCGCCGACGAGATCCGGACGATCGACCGCATCGACCTGCCCGGGGAAGGCTCGCCGCTCTATTTCCTCGACCTGCGCATCTTCAAGGACAAGGGCCAGCTCGTCGACGCCAACTTCTACTGCCTCCCGGCCCGGCCCGAGACGCTCGACGAAGCCAACGCCACCTGGTTCGTGACCCCGGTCGGGGACTTCGCCGACCTCACGGCGCTCGAAAGCCTCAAGCCGGTCGCGGTCAAGGCCAAGAGCAAGTTCAGCAGGGACGGGGCTTCGACCAGGGTCGCCGTCGACCTCGAGAACCCCTCGTCCGACCTGGCCCTGATGATCGAGGTCCGCGTCGTGCGCGAGGCGACGGGCGAACCGGTCCTGCCGGTCTACCTCGACGACAACTACGTCACCCTCCTGCCCGGGGAGAAGCGCCGGATCTCCGGCTTCGTCGTGACCGACGACCTCCTCGGCGAGACGCCGGCCGTCCGGATCCGGGGGTGGAACGCCCGCTCCTAGCGCCTAGCGCGGGTCGAGGGAGCGGCCGACGACGTCGAGGAGCTCCGAGCGGCGGTCCCCGCCGAGCTCCCAGACCATGACCCCGGCGGCGGACCTGTCCCTGACATACCGACACTTGATCGCGAGCGAGTGCGCGTCGTCGAAGGAGACGACCGCGGACCCGTCGTTCCGGCGCATGTAGGGGACCTGGGCGCCGTCGTCCCAATGCAGGTCCCACGCCGCGGCGGGCAGGGCCATGACGTCGGCGTAGGCGAGGCTGGCGCTCGTCGTGAAGGGCAGCCCCCATCCGCCGCAGTCGAAGGACTTCCCGAAGAACGGCAGGCCGAGGAGGATCTTTCCGGGCGGGACGCCCCGGGCCCGGGCGTAGGCGAACGTCTCGTCGACCGACCCGCAGGCGTCGCCGGCGGCGGCGTAGAGCGGGGCGTTGTGGCCCGAGTGGCCCGACCAGGCGCCGTGGTAGCCGTAGGTCATGAACCCGATGTAGTCGAGGTCGTCGACGAGGCGCTCGAAGCCGATCCACCGCCCGTGGAAGTTCCTGGCTGGCGCGGCCATGGTCAGGAGGAGCGGGGGCGTCCGGCTCCTGAGGGCGGCGGACAGAGCCTCGACGAACAGGGTCAGGTCCGCCCCCTCCGCCTCGCCGGAGGCGAACTCCCAGTCGACGTCGACGCCGTCGTAGCCGTTGGCCTCGCAAAAGTCGAGGACCCGGCCGATGAACCGGCTGCGCGTCTCGGCGCTCGCGGCCATGGCCGGGAAGCCGGCGCAGTTGCCCCAGCCGCCGAGGCTGAGGACCGTCCTGACCCCGGCCGCGCGGGCGGCCGCGACGAGCTCGGGATAGAGGAACCGCGGCGGGACGACGAGGTTCCCCGACGCGTCGGGCCAGACGAAGGCGTGGGCGATGTGGGTGAGGCGGCCGTAGTCGATCGCGGTGTGGTCGAGCTTCGGCCTCGTCCAGTAGGCGTAATAGCCGAAGACGACCTTGGCCGGCCCCGCCGGCGCCGTCGCGGGCGCGGCCGCGGTCTCCGGGGCCGGCGGGACGGGAAAGGTCCCGCAGCCGGACGCGAGCGAGAGGGCGACGGCCGCGAACAGACGGGCGGCGCTCAAGCGAGCTCCGGGAGGCAGAACGAGACCGTGCGCCGCTCGCCGCAGGCGCCGCAGCGGAGGGCGGCTTCGAGCTTCTCGCACTTGGCCCCCTTTTCCGTCCGGAGGTCGGCCTCCCACTTCCCGCCGCAGGCGCCGCAGGAGGCGGGCAGGACGAGCGTGACCTTGGCCCGCCGGGAGCGTCCGGCGGGGCCGGGCGCGTCGACCGTCCGGACGCGGAAGTCCAGGCCGTGGCTGTCCTTGAGCTCGGCGAGATAGCCGCGGAAGAAGCGCAGCGCGTCGGCCGACCTCTTCGCCGCGAGCCGCCGGGCGGCCGCCGTGCGCATGTTGCCGGGCAGGGCGGCGGCGTAGGTCAGCTCCCGGCTCAGGTGGTCCATCGCCGCCGACTCGAGGTTCTTGCCCCGCAGCGTCGACTTGACGAAGAAGTGGGCCACGCCGAGGTGGCCCGACTTGGCCAGGAAGTCGGCGTCGTGGACGATGTCGGCCAGGCGGTTGCGGCGGGCGCCGGACCGGTAGAGCGAGCGGAGGGCCCGGACGACGTGGCCGATGTCGGCCATCTTCAGGCCGGCCTCCTCGAGCGTCCGCCGGGCCAGGACGGCCGCCGCCTCCTCCTCGGGCTCGTTCCCGGCGTGGTAGCTCCCGCCGGAGAATTTGCCAGCGTCGTGGAACAGCGCGGTCACGGCGGCCAGGTCGACGCTCTCCTTCTCCGCCCGGGCCAGGCGGAAGGATTCCGCGGCGACGCAGGCGGTGTGCTCCCAAAGGAACCCGTCCCGGCCGTCCTTCCGGCCCGTGAACGTCCGCTCGGCCTCCTCGATAGTCCGCCGGACGCGCTCGACGAGTCCGGGCGAAAAGGCGGTCAGCGAGCGGTAGAA
>CAZFBC010000265.1:0-3192 GCA_964517245.1 uncultured Eubacteriales bacterium
CGCCGAGGTCGCGGCCGTTGAGCCGGACGGCGGCGATGTTCCTGACCTCGCCGAGGTCGAGCCAGAGCCGCCCGCATTCCAAGGAAGCGGACGGAGGCAAGTCGAAGGTCTTCCCGTAGACGGCCTTTCCCGAATAATACTTGATCCCGTCCTCGGGCCTACGGCTCCAGTCGTCGAGCGCCTCGAAGACGATCCTCTCCGGGCCGCCTCCTTTCGGGTCGAAAGCGACTTCCCATGGACCGTCGAGAGACGCGATCTCTTCGGGGACCGGGAAATCAGGGCGCGCGGCGGAGGCCGGCCAGGGTGCCGGAACGGCGTCTGAGACGGGCGGCGCCGCGTCGCGGAAGACGATGAAGAAGGATTGTAAAGGCTCGAGCCGAAGTGCCACGGATATCCGTCCATCCTTCTCTGCGGATCCGGCGAGCTCCCGGATCGTCCCGGTGACCGGGTCCCAGAGCTCGGGCCGCAGGCCGCTCACCCGGAACAGGACGGTCGTCGCGACGGCCCGCGGCTCGGGGTTGGCGACGAAGTAGATCTCCGTCGCCCCATCCCTGCGGTGCGCCCATCGCAGGGGCGTGTCCGAGGAGAAGTCGGGCGGGACGGACATCCTTTCGAGCGCGGCCGTGACGACGGCGAAATCGCCGTACTGTCCGGGCTCGTCGAGGGGCGGCGGACCGACGGCCCATGTCTCCCTGCCGGCCGCGGCGGAGGGGGCGACGGCGGGCGGTCCCGGCGCGGTCCCCGCGGGGCGGCCCGTCGCGCGGACCCAGACGACCCGGCCGAGGCCGAAGGCGCGCTCCGTGACATTCACGCCGTCGCAGTCGCCCCAGACCTCGGAGGCGAGCCGGGCGACCTCGTCGTCGCAGCCGGGGTACCCCGCGAGGGACGGCGACTTGCGCGGCGGCGGGCCGACGGCGGTCGCGCCCGCGGCGGCGAGGTCGCGCACCTTCCGCAGCAGCGCCGGGGTCATCGTCTCCCGTTCGGGCAACACGAACACGCGGTAGCTCGCGCCGCCGGGAAAGACGATCCGGCCGTCCGCGACGCCGGCCGAAGCGAGCAGCGTCTCGGGCGGGCAGCCGTCGAAGGCGGGGCCGACGGGCGAGGGCGGGTCGCCGCGGAGGGCCGAGGCGGGCGGACGGAACACGTGCGGCGCCCCCTCGGCGACGAGGAAGCAGACGTCGGCCACCGGGAGCCCCCGGCGCAGCATGAGCTGGCAACGGGAGAGGTAGGCGTGGTAGGCCGGGACCATGTCCCACCAGGTCTGGGTCCGTTCCCAGTGGACGCCGTAGGGCCCCATGGTCATGCCGGGACGGACCTCGAGCCCGGCCTGGTTCTGGTAGCGGTGGAAGACGATGCGGTTGACGCCGGCCGCGAAGGCCCAGTCGCCGAGCGGCTTCATCGAGGCCGGGTGGGCCCGCCAGGCCTCGGTGTCCAGCGAGGTGAAGGCCTCGGCGGCCATGATGCGCTTCCCGCCGGTGTGGGCGAGGCCGGCGGCCTCGAAGACGCTGTGGGCCGTATGGAAGCCGTAGAGCCAGAACTCGCTCATGGGCACGTCGGCCGCCGTGCCGAGCGACATGTCGGCGCACGGGGTCATGTCGTAGGGCTCGATGGACAGGCGGAAGCCGTCCCGACGGCCGAGCTCCTTGAGGCGCAGGGCATGGTTCTCCAGGACGAGTTCGTTGACCGTTTGCCTCAGGTCCCAGAGGAACCGCTCCGTGATCTCGTTCGATCCCACCGGGAGGCCGGTGACGGCGGGAAGACAGGGCAGAGGGTCGTAGCCGCGGCGGCGCTCGAACTCCCCGCGGAAGGCGGCCGTCCAGTTCTGGGCCCCCATCTCCCAGCTGTCGATGTGGAGCGTCGTCCAGCCCGCCTTCCCGTCCGTGCGCCGCGGGCCGATCTCGCGGAGGAGCGCGCCGACGAAGTCGTCGTAGTGGGCGTCGAAGGCGGCCGCGTCGAGCTTGTCGCACTCGAGACCGAGGCCGGGGACGGGAGCGGGGCGGGTGTTGGCGCCCGTCGTCGTCCGGCCGAAGCGCAGGACCGTCCAGCGGCCCGGGGGGACCTCCCAGACGAGCCGGCCGTCGGCCGCGAGCTTGTCGGAGAGGTCGACGACGCGCGACGGATCGACGGCCGCCCCGACGGGGAGCGGGGGGTAGTCGGCCGGCGAAGGGATGAACGGCCGGACCCCCGCCTGGGAGGAATAGGGGGCCCGGACGTAGAGCGCCTTCTCGTCGATGGCCACGACGCGCGGGCCGTCGTTCGGCGCGGGGAAAGCGACGACGGCCACATCGCGATAGAAGCCGTCCATGGCGTCCTTGATGGACTGCGGCAGCCCGGCCTCGCCGAAGAAGGCCGGGCGGCGCGACGGCCGCGGCAGGAGGCCGTCGAAACGCGCGGGCCCCGAGAGCTCGGCCGCCGCGGCGACGATGTGCTGCATCGACTGTTCGGGCTCGACCCAGGGGCCGCCCGAGCCCGTCCAGCCCGGCCCGGCGTTCAGCGTGACCTCTAGTCCGAGACGCTCCGCTTCCCGGACGACGTGCTTGAAGAGCCGCCGCCACTCGGGGCCCATGAACTCGACCGGCCCGCGCGGGACGCCGACGTTGACCTCGCAGATGACGACGCCCCCGAGCCCGGCGGCGCGCATGGCCTCGAGGTCGGCCGTGATCCCCTCGCGGGTCAGGTTGCCGTCCATCCACATCCAATAGGCCCAGGGCCGGGCCTCGTCGGGCGGGCGGGCGAAGCCCTCGGCCAGGTCGTCGCCGGGACGGCAGGACGACAGCGCGCAAGCGGCGGCCGCCAGGAAAGCGGCCAGGACCAACCTCACGATGGGAAGAGATCGCCGGCGTGACATGAGGTCCCTCCTCTCCTCCCCGTTCTTAGTACACTCACCGGCGGAGAGTCAAGGACCCGGGAAAGACGCCGTGGGAGGGACGCGGTTCAGCCGGTCTTCTTGAACTCCAGATGGAACCAGCCAGACTCGTCCTTCCGGGAGAGGACCTCGAATCCGGCCGTCTTGGCCAGCTCGACGAAATGCTCCGCCCCCTGTCCCTCGGCGATCCGGACGCCGCCCGTCCCGGAAGCGAAAGCCCCCGCTTCTGGTCTTCCTTTCTCGGGCTCTTCCAAATCCGCACCCTGCGTTTTGTCTGGCTGGCCTTCGCCATGAACTTCGCCGTCAACACGGCGATGATGTCCTGG
>CAZFBC010000266.1:0-3181 GCA_964517245.1 uncultured Eubacteriales bacterium
GGAGGTCCGCGTAGAGGCCGGCGTTGAGGGGGTCGGGTTCGGCGGCCAGCCGGCCCTTGGCCACCCAGCGCTCGGCGATGTCGGCGACGGCGACCTTCTCGCCCGCCTCCAGGCGCAGGCTCCAGACCGACTGCAGGGCCGCGCCGTAGGCAGCGGCCTCGGTCTCGCGCAGGGTTACGACCGGTGTCCCGAGGACGTCGGCGGCGATCTGCAGCCAGAGCCGGCTCCGCGATCCGCCGCCGGTCGCCCGGATCTCCGAGGGCCTCAGCCCCAGCCCCCGCATCCTGCCGAAGCCGTAGCCCAGGTTGAGGATGACGCCCTCCATGACCGACCGGACGATGTGGGCGGCGTCGAAGGTCCTGCGGTCGAGGCCGAAGAAGACGGCGCTCGAGGAGGGGAGGACGGGCACGCGCTCGCCGTCGACGAAGGGCAGAAAGAGGAGGCCGCCGGCGCCCGCATCGGTCCGCCGGGCCAGCCGCTCGAGCCGGGCGTTGTCGAGCCCGAAGAGGGCCTTGACGATCTCCGTGGTGTTGGTCACGTTCATCGTGCAGAGGAGGGGCAGCCAGCCGCCCGTGCTGTCGCAGAAGGCCGCGATCTCGCCCTCGGGATCGACGAACGGCCTTCCGGAGTAGGCGTAGACCGTGCCCGAGGTCCCCAGGCTGAGCGTACAGATCCCCGGCCTGACGTTGCCGCTGCCGATCGCCCCCATCATGTTGTCGCCGCCGCCGGCCGCGACGAGTACGCGGCCGAACCCGAACCCGGCCGCGACCGCCTTCCGGACGAAGCCGACGGGCTCGCGCGGGTGGCTGAGCGGCGGCAGCTTCCCGCCGAGACCGGGGTCGACGGCGGCGACGGCCGCCTCGTCCCAGCGGAGCCGGCGGACGTCCATGAGCCCGGTGCCCGAGGCGTCGCCGTATTCCATGTGGGCCCGGCCTGTCAGCCAGCGGTTGAGGTAGTTGTGGGGGAGGAGGACGGTCGCCAGCCGGCCGAAGCTCTTCGGCTCCCGTCTCTTCAGCCAGAGGATCTTCGAAGCCGTGAACCCGACGGCCGGGCTGAGGCCCAGCCGGGCGATGGCCCGCTTCGTCCCTCCGAGCGCGGCGACGAGGTCCTCGTTCTCGGCGATGGTCGAGGTGTCGTTCCAGAGCTTGGCCGGGCGGATGACGCGGCCCCGGGCGTCGAGGGGGACGAAGCCGTGCTGCTGGCCGGAAACGCCGAGCGCGACGACCTTCGCCGGATCGATCCGGGCCCGCCGGAGGGCGGCCGCCACGGCTTCCTCCGCCGCCCGGACCCAGACCGCCGGGTCCTGCTCGCTGGCCCCGGGCCCGAGGCCCTCGACCGCCGTGTGCGGGGCCCGGCCCCGGCCGAGGACGCGGCCGGTCGCGGCGTCGACGACGAGGGCCTTCGTCCCCTGCGTCCCGGAATCGATGCCGACGGCGTACATGGCTCGGCCCATTGTATGAAAGCCCCGCCGGACAAGTCAAACCGCTCGCCCCGTCTTGAATTCGCCGCCCGGGACCGCTAAACTAGCAGGCATGAAGACGCTCACGAAGTCCGCCCTCGCGGCCGCCCTCGTCCTCGCCTTGGCCGCCCCGTCGGCCGCCGTCCTGAAGCCGGGCGCCAAGCTCGTTCCCTTCTCCCTTCAGAACGTCGACGGCAGGGACTACACGGTCACCGTGGAGGACGGGAGGCTGACGATGACCGTCGCCGGGACCGGCGACGGGGGAGCGGCCGCCGTCAAGTCCCACCCGGCCGTCATGCTGATCGATTTCTGGGCCACCTACTGCGTCCCCTGCCGCAAGGCCATGCCCCACATGCAGCAGCTCCAAGCGACCCACGGCCCGGCCGAAGGGCAGGCCGAGGGCGGCCTCCGCGTCATCGGCATCGCCCTCGACGACGCGGGGAGCAAGGTCGTCAAGCCGTTCTATCAGAAGCTCAAGATCACCTACCCGCTGCTCGCCGATCCGCCGGCCGCCGCGCCGGGCGGGGACGTCGCCGCGACGGCCAAGGACATGAAGAAGCGGTACGGCGTCCAGAGCCTGCCCGTCGTCTACCTCATCGACGCCACGGGGACGGTCGTCCACGCCCACGTCGGCTCGACCGACGAGCAGATGGCCGAGCTCGAGAAGAAGATCGCCGCCCTGCTCGGCGGGGGGGCGTCGTGAAGCGCCGCCTGCCCTGGGTCCTGCTCGCCGTCTCCCTGGCCGTCATGACCGTCGGCCTCCTCTTCGGCGAGTACCGGGCCGTCCTCGAGAAGGCCGTCACGGTCTGCCTCGACTGCATCGGGATCGGCTGAGCGCGACCATGGCGAAGAAGGACGCGACGAGCCCGGCCCGCAAGCCCCGGGACAGGAGGCCCTGGTACCAGGCCTTCTTCGCCCTGGGCCTCAACGCCTGGGTCCCGTCCTGGCTCAAGGGCGAGATCTTCCAGGGCGGCATCAAGGGCGTCTGCGTCCCCGGGCTCAACTGCTACTCCTGCCCCTCGGCCCTCGGCGCCTGCCCCGTCGGCGCCCTCCAGACCTCATTCGCCGGCCTGCGCTTCAACCTCTCCGTCGCCGAGAAGAAGTTCGGGCTCTACGTCGCCGGCTTCCTGGCCGCCGTCGGGAGCGCCGTCGGCCGCATGCCCTGCGGCTGGGTCTGCCCCTTCGGATATCTCCAGGAGCTCCTCCACAAGATCCCGACGCCCAAGCTCGACGTGCCCCGCTTCCTGACCTATTTCCGCTACGCCGTGCTGGCGACGACGGTCGTCGCCCTGCCGCTTCTCGTCGTCGACCAGTTCGGCTACGGCCAGACCTGGTTCTGCAAGTGGATCTGCCCCGCCGGCACGCTCGAGGCGGGCATCCCGCTCATCCTTCTCAAGGCCGACCTCCGGCCGCTCGTCGGCTTCATGTACTACTGGAAGCTCGGGCTGCTGGCCCTGTTCCTGGTCTGGTTCGTCCTGAGCCGCCGCCCCTTCTGCCGGACCGTCTGTCCCCTCGGCGCGTTCTGGGGCCTGTTCAACAGGGTCAGCCTCTTCCGGATGGCCGTCGACGACGCGAAATGCACCCTCTGCGACAAGTGCCGCCAGGATTGCCCGGTCGGGATCCGCATCTACGAGTCGGCCAACTCGCCCGATTGCGTCCGCTGCCTGAAGTGCGTCTCGTCGTGCAAGTTCGGAGCGGTCAGCTACGAGTTCCTCGGGAAGA
>CAZFBC010000267.1:0-1851 GCA_964517245.1 uncultured Eubacteriales bacterium
CTGCGTGCCGACGTACTTGCGGTACCAGTCGACGACCATCTGGTTGCCGTCGGGATTGGTGGACGGGACGAGGAGGACGACGACGTCGTCGAGGATCTTCTCCGCGTCGAAGAAGGTCCGGCCCGTGACCAGGTCGTAGGCGAGCTCCATGGACATCTGCGAGGCGGCGATCTCGGTCGCGTGGAGCGAGCAGGTGATGAGGACGATGGCCTTGCCCTCTTTGGCCAGCCGGCGGGCCTCGTCGGCGGGCGTCACCCGGGGGTCGCGGAGCTTGCGGGCGATCTCTTTCCAGCGGTCGAGCCGGGCCAGGTTCCCGGGGGTGGAGATGGCGGCCATGACGATCGGCTTCTTGAGGACGGACTCGCCGATGGTGAACAGCGTGAGCCGGTTCGACTCCTGGTCGAGCTTCTCGAAATAGGCCTTGATCTGGACGTAGTCGGCGAGCTTGCGGTCCTCGCCGACCTTGTGACCGAGGAACTTGTCGGGCGGCGTCTGGGCGGCGAGCCGGCCGGCGGCGAGGACAAGCGCGGCCAGGACGAGGGCCGTCCGGACGATGACGCGGGATCTTCTCACGAGCGACCTCCTGCGGAATGTCGAAGAGGTCTATCTACCACCCGGAGAGGGGGCTGTCAAGGCATACGGCGGACTCAGGGCATCGACAGCGTCTCGTGGGCGACGAGGAGCATGCCCTGGACCGGGACGCCGTGGGGGCAGGCCGCCTCGCACGGCGCGGAGCAATCCCGGCAGGCGTCGGCCCGGGCGCCGGGGATGGACGCGTAGTAGCCCATGGCCTCTTTCTCCCTTCGTTGCCCGGCGAAATATTGCTGGTAGCGGAGGATGGTATTGACCGGGACGCCCGCCGGACAGCTCGGCTCGCAGAGGCCGCAGGCGTGGCGGCAGTAGAGGGCGCCGCAGCCTTCCTTGAAGGCGTCCAGCTTCGTGCCCTCGGCCGCGGACAGCCTCGTCCCGGAGAGCTTGACGACGGCGTTCAGAGCGTCGTAAGTCTGGGTCTGGCAGCAGGCCGTGTGGACGTCGGGATGGCCGAGGACGAACCTGATGGCCGCGTCGCGGATCTCCTCGGGGTTCTTGAGGCCATGGGTGCGGATGAACTCCTGGGCGGCGTCGTACTTCTCCTTGTAGCGCGCGAGGCCGTCGGCGTAGAGCGGGTCGATCTCCTTCTTGTCGAGCTCGAGCTTCTCGATCCGCGACTTGAGATTGTAATAGATGGCGACGGGCGTCGTCTTCATCAGGGCGACGCCGATCTTCTTCTCCCGGCAGGCCTCGAGGACCCGCTCGGCGCCGTCGCGCCGGAGGAAGTTGTAGGCCATGAGGACGACGTCGAAGCGGCCGTCGTCGGCCGCGGCGAGCAGGATCTTCTCCATCGTCTCCTCGGGATCGCGGAACCAGAACGTGCCGTGCTGGGACACGCCGACGTGCCGGAGCCGGCCCTCGGCCTTGAGCTCGGCCATGGCCGCGTGGAAACCCTCGCACCCGAGCGTCTCGGCCTTTTCCGGACAGTGCATCATCAGGCAGTCGACGTATTCGAGCCGGAGCTCTTCGAGGGCCTTGCGGGCCCGCTTGAGGAAGGCCTCCTTGGGCTCGGGCTTGCTGGCGTCGAGCTTGGTCGTGACAAAGACCTTCTTGCGGTCCATCTGCCCGAGGGCCTTGCCCAGGACGCGGTGGTGGCCCGGGTACTCCTCGGCCGTGTCGAAGTAGTTCATGCCCGACTCGTAGGCCGCCCGGATGACCCCCTCGTCCAGGATGAAGCCGCAGGAGATGTCGGAGACTTGGAAGCCGGTCCGGCCGAGGGTGCGATATTCCCTGATCCTGGGCGGCTCGGCCGCCGGGGCC
>CAZFBC010000267.1:1951-3176 GCA_964517245.1 uncultured Eubacteriales bacterium
CCGGCGCCTATCGCGCCGATCGCGGATGTCTTGATGAACTGTCTGCGTCCCTTGCCTTCGGATGCCATCGTTCCTCCATCTCCGGTCGGGCGTCACGGTCGGACCGCTTGGTGAAGGATAGCAGGGGAGGGGCGATAAATCAACCGGCGGCAGGGGAGAGCGGTCCGGGCACGGGGTGAGCCCCGCTGACCGGCTAGTCCCGGGACGAGCGCATGAGGAACATGCGAAGAAGCTGCATGGCCGCCATGGCCGTCGAAGCCACGTAGGTCAGGGCCGCGGCGCCGAGAACCTTCTTCGCGCCAACCATCTCGTCGCCGGTCAGGAACCGCCGCTCCTCGAGCAGGGCCAGGGCCCGCTTCGAGGCGTTGAACTCGACCGGCAGGGTGACGACGGAGAAGGCGACCGCGCCGGCGAAAAGCATGATGCCGATGTCCATGAGGACGCTCGGCCCGTTCTTGCTGAAGATGAAGCCGATGAAGAAGAGCGGGAAGGCCAGGGTCGAGCCCAGGCTGGCGACGGGGTAGATGAGGGAGCGGAGGTGCATGGGCCCGTAGGCCTGGTGGTGCTGGAGGGCGTGGCCCGTCTCGTGGGCGGCGATGCCCAGGGCGGCGATGGACGCGCTGTCGTGAACGCCCTGGGACAGGCGCAGGACGCGCTTGCGCGGGTCGTAATGGTCGGTCAGGTCCCCCGGCGTCTTTTCGATGACGACATCGCCCGCTCCGGCCGTCTGGAGAAGCTGGTAGGCGGCTTGGGCGCCGGTGATGCGCGACGAGGCGAAGACCTGGCTGTATTTCTTATAGGCCCCCTTGACCTTGGCCTGGGCGTAGAAGGCGAGGATGAGGGGCGGAATGATCAAAAAGAACGTCCAATCGTAAAAGAACATGTCTCTGTCCTCCTGGGACAGGCTTCTATTTTACCCCATTTCCCGGAAAAATGTATAATAGAGAGGACCGTGCTAGACGGGGAGCTAGCGGTGCCCTGTAGCCCACAATCCGCTCCAGTGGGGTCGAACCCCCTGCCGAGGCTTCCCTCTTTCTGGCCGGTGCCCGGACACGTGGCGTCGAAGGCCGGGGCCCTGCGCGAAGGGCCGCCCGCCAACCCCGTCAGGGCCGGAAGGCAGCAGCGGCAACGGATCGGTCCCTTGTGCGGCAGTCAGCCTCGCCGGAGCCGGCGGTCCGGGACACGCAGGGAGAGTGCTGTCGGAGCAGGGTGCACGGTCCATCCT
>CAZFBC010000268.1:0-3173 GCA_964517245.1 uncultured Eubacteriales bacterium
TGGGCGTCACCGTCCTCATGGGCGGCCCGCACGTCACCTACCTGACCGACGAGGCGCTGGAGCACGCCGACTTCGTCGTCCGGGGGGAGGGCGAGGCCGCGCTCGCGGCCTTCATCGACGCCTGGGAGCGCGACCGGGACTTCTCCGCCGTGCCCAACCTGTCCCTGAAGTCGGACGGCCGCGTCGTCCATCACCCGATGCTCCCCATGGAGAAGGACCTGGACGCGATCCCCTATCCGGACCTGTCCCTGCTCAAGCCCGACCCCGGGCGCCTCAAGTTCACCCCGCCGATCCCCGTCCAGACCTCGCGCGGCTGCCCCTTCGACTGCTCCTTCTGCTCCGTGACCGGCATGTTCGGGAGGAAGTACCGGTTCCGCTCGACGGAGAACATCGTCGAGGAGCTCCGCGGCTACGACCGCACCGGCCGGTCCGTCTTCTTCTACGACGACAACTTCGCGGCCGACCGCGAGCGGACCAAGGAGCTCCTCCAGGCCATGATCCGCGAGCGCTTCCGGTTCTCCTGGACGACCCAGGTCCGGGCCGACATCGCCCGGGACACGGAGCTCGTCCGGCTGATGAAGAAGGCCGGCTGCCACACCGTCTACATCGGCTTCGAGTCGGTCAACCCCGAGAGCCTCGACGCCATGAACAAGAAGCAGACCGTCGCCGACCTCGTCCGGGCCGTCCGGGTCCTGCGGCGCCACCGCATCCACATCCACGGCATGTTCGTCCTCGGCTTCGACCAGGACGATTGGCAAACGGTCAAGAGGACCCTCCGCTTCGCCAAGAGGGCCCGGCTCTCGACGACGCAGTTCCTCATCCTGACGCCCCTGCCCGGCTCGGAGTTCTACGACCGGATGCGGGCCGAGAAGCGGCTGCGCTTCCACGACTGGGCGCTCTACGACGCCCACCACGCCGTCTTCCAGCCCGCCCGGTTCACCCTGCCGGACCTGCAGAAGGCCCAGATCTTCTGCCACAGGAAATTCTATTCGCTGAAGCAGACGGTCCGGAAGGTCCTGGCCCGGGAATGGATCGGCGTGGGCGTCGCCCACTACGCCCGCAAGCTCAACCGGACCTGGAAAAAGCGCAACCGCCTGTTCCTCCGCGTCCTGGCCCTCCTCAAGCCCCGGCCGGGCTCGCGGGCCAGGATCTCGGTCGACTACCGGGAAGACATCAGCTTGGAGTAGAAAATCAGGGGACATGTACGCTTCGTACGTATCCCCTGCTCGAGAACCGTTTACATCCCCGCCCGTATCCATTAGAATAATCCGGAATTTTCACGCCCAGGGAGGGAGTCGTCCATGGCCAACGTCCTGACCGTCCGGGGATTGAGAAAATCCTACGGCACCCACACCGCCCTGGCCGGCATCGACTTCGATGTCCGCGCCGGGGAGGTCTTCGCGCTGATCGGCCCGAACGGGGCCGGCAAGACGACGACGCTGAGGATCGTCGCCACGCTCCTGACGTCGTCCGGCGGGGACATCACCTTCCTCGACCGCGACCACCGCAAGGAGCCCGACTTCGTCCGGGAGAAGATCAGCTACCTCCCCGAGGAGGCCGGCGCCTACAAGGACATGAAGGGCCTCGATTACCTCCACTTCATGGCCAACTTCTACGCCCGGACGCCGGACGAGGAGAAGGAATTCGTCGACCGGGCCGCCGCCATCACCGAGCTCGGCGACCGGCTCAAGACCAAGGTCGGCACCTACAGTAAGGGCATGACCCGGAAGCTCCTCCTGGCCCGGGCCCTGATGACCCGGCCCGTCCTGGCCATCCTCGACGAGCCGACCTCGGGCCTCGACGTCCTCAACGCCCTGGAGGTCCGGGAGATCGTCCGCCGCTACGTCCGGGAGGGGACCTCCGTCCTCCTCTCGTCCCACAACATGCTCGAGATCGAGTTCCTGTCCGACAGGGTCGCGCTCATCGACAAGGGACGCATCCTCGACTCCGGCACTCCGCAGGAGCTCAAGGACAAGCACGAGGCCAAGAACCTGGAAGAGGTCTTCAGGAGCGCCGTCCAATGAAAAGATTCACCAACCTTCTCAAGAAAGAGATCAAGGAGCTGGTCACGAAACAGCTCGTCATCTCCCTCGCCTTCACCGTCCTGCTCTTCAACTTCATCGGGCAGGTCAGCAAGAAGGAGGTCCAGAAGGCGGTCGGCGTCCAGACCATCTCGGCCCTCGACCAGGACGGCTCGCCCGCGTCGCAGGCCCTGCTCAAGGGTCTCGAGTCGGCGCGGTTCAAGATCCTCGACCAGTCGGGCAAGTCCAAGGAGGAGGCCCTCGAGACGGCCAAGTCCGGAGACTCGAAGCTCCTCCTCGTCATCCCCGAGGGCTTCGGCTCGTCGCTCGTGAACTTCGAGCCCAAGACGATCGAGACCTATTCGTTCATGCGGACCTTCTCCCTCATCGGCGCCCGCGGCCAGGTCGTCGTTCAGGGCGTCATCTCCGCCCTCAACGAGGCTCTGTCCAACAATTACATCGCCGAAAAGCTCCCCGGCATCGATCCCCAGAGCCTCAAGAGGCCGGTCAAGAGCCGGGACTTCGTCGTCGTCAGGGACCGAACGGCCGAAGGCTCGGCCAACATGGTCGCCGGCCTGATCTCCCAGCAGTCCCTGCTCATCCCCGTCGTCCTGATGATGATCGTGATGTACTCCTCGCAGATGGTCATCTCGGCCGTGGCCATGGAGAAGCAGAACAAGACCCTGGAGACCCTGCTGACCGTGCCCATCCGCCGGACCTCGATCATCACGGCCAAGATGCTGGCCGCCGGCCTCGTCGGCCTGATCTCTGCGGGGGTGTACATGTTCGCCTTCAAGGGCTTCATGGGCGGCATCGGCGAGGAGGCCGCCCGGGCCGGGGCGCAGGCGGGAGGCGAGTCGCTGATGCGGCAGCTCGGGCTGTACTTCGACACGACGGGCTACGTCATCCTCGGCCTGTCCCTCTTCCTGGCCATCCTGGTCGCCCTGGCCCTGGCCATGATCCTCGGCGTCCTGGCCGAGGACTTCCGCAGCGCCCAGAACATGATCATGCCCCTCATGTTCATGGTCATGATCCCCTATTTCCTGTCGCTGTTCGCCGACATCAACGCCGTCGCGCTCCCGATCAAGCTCTTCATCCTGGCCATCCCCTTCTCGCACCCGTTCCTGGTCTCACAGAATATCTACCTCGGCA
>CAZFBC010000269.1:0-3150 GCA_964517245.1 uncultured Eubacteriales bacterium
GGCGTTGCCGCCCTTGAAGAGCGTCGCGAACAGGTCCTGGAAGTTCTTGTTGACCTCCTCGAGGGCCTTGAGGAACTGGGCCTTGCTCTCCTCGTCGATCTTGCGGATGGCCTCCTCGGTCGAGCTGATCGAGTCGCGGAGGTCCTGGCGCTGGGCGGTCAGGAACTCGAAGCGCTTCTTCTGCTCGACGTACTCCTCCTCGGCCATCAGGTTGACGGCCTTGAAGCGGTTGATGGCCTCGCGCGACTCCTCGAGCTCCCGCTCGACGTCCTCGTCGGCCATCTCGGCGAGGGGGCGCCACTTCCCAAACGTCCGGCGCGGTTTGGGCGCCTCGGCCTGCGGGGCCGTCTCCTCGGTGTCCCCCTCCTCCTCGCCGAGATCCTCGGCCTCCGTCTCGGCCTCGTCTTCCGCGGGCGGCGGGGCTGGGGCCGCCTCGGCGGCGTCACGGGCTTCCGCCCGGAGCTCGGTCAGCGTCTTCTTCAGCTCCTGCCAGCACATCTCGTCGAGGTTGACCAGGTCGCGCTCGACCTCGGCCTTCCGGATCTCGTGCCGGACCCGGTCGTTCTTGGCCGCTTCCTCAGCCTCGCGGAGCCTGCGGACCTCGGCCTCGAAGCTCTCGAGGGAGGCCCGGGCCTTCTCGAGCGCGGCGGCCGTGGCCTCGAGCCCGGCCTCGGCCAGGACCCGCTCCCCGCCAACCGCCTCGGCGCTCTGCCGAAGGGCGGCGATCTCGCCGACGAGGCGCTCGCGGTCCTCCTCGCTGCGGCGGGCGTCGGCCTCGAGCTGCCCGATCTTGGCCGCCGCCGCCTCCTTGCGCTTCTCCGTCGCGGCGACGCGGTCGCCGAGGCCGTTCATCTTCTCCTGGACGAGGTCGAGCCCGGCCTTGGTCTCGAAAAAGAGCCGTTCGAGCCCGGCCGCCTCGAGGACGAGGCCGGCCTGGGCCCGCTCCGCGGCCTCGAGGCTCTCCTTGAGGGCGGCGACCTCGGCCTCGCGCGCGGCCAGGCCTTCGCCCGCTCCGCGCAGGGCCGCGTCGAGCCGCTCCTTCTCTTCGCGCAGGATGTCGAGCTCGCGGCCGAGCACCGTCTGGGTCGTCCGGATCTTGTCGCCGTCCTCGAGACCGTAGCGGCGCTCCCGCTCCCGGTCCTGGAGCAGGCGCTCCGTCCCCTCGAGCTCCTCGCGGATGCCCGCGAGCTCCGCCTCGAGGGCCTCGATCCGCTTCGCCCGCTCCTCGATCCCGGCCGAGACGGGCAGGGCCTCGGCCTCGGCCGCCGCGATCTCGGACTCGAGCCGGCGCATCTCCGCGGCCAGCGCGACCGCGCCCTCGGCCTTCTGGCCGAGCCGCAGCAGGCCCGAGGCGAGCAGGAGGTCGCCCGCGGGCGTGAGGAAGTTCAGGCCGGGGTGCTCGAGCCAGGTCCGCACGGCCTCGCCGGCGTCCCGGACGATGACGGCGTCCTCGAGCCCGGCCAGGCGGGCGCCGAGCCGCTCGTCGGTCTCGATCAGGCTCTTGAGCTGGCCGACGACGCCGGGCCGCTCCAGGACCTCCCGGGGGATGGCCGGCCGCGCCGCGGCCGGGACGAGCAGGTAGGTGCCGCGCAGGCCTTCGGGCATCCCGCCGAGGAACTCCTCGGCCGGGACGACCCGGGACCGGGCGCCCTCGCGCCAGAAGGTGTCGAAGAGGAGGGCGTTCTCGGGGCTCGTCCGGATGAGGTCGGCCAGGATGCCGAGGCCGCCGGGCACGTCGTCGGCCCGGCTGTCCTCCCGGCCCTTCTCGTCGATCTTCCGCAGGGCCTGGAGGTGGTAGGCGGCCTCGCCGCGGCGCGTCCGCAGGTCATCGAGCCGGCGGCGGGCCTCGTCGACGGTCGCCCGCTCGAGGCCGAGGGCGGTCTTGACGTCCTCGGCCCGGCCGACGAGCGACTCCCGGCGGCCGCGGTGCCCGGCGATCTCGCGCTCGAGGGCGGCCGTCCGCTCGGCGTTCCCGGCCAGGTACCCGGCCTGTTCGCCGAGCTGCGCCGAGAGCTTCTCCTCCAGGCGCAGGGCGAGCTCGTGCTCCTTCTCCGCCCGGACGCTCTCGTTCTTGGTGTCGGTCAGGCCCTGCAGGGCCCGGAGGTATTCGCCGCGGAGCCGCTCGATCTCCCGTTCGCCGGCGAGGCGGGCGTCCCGGGCGGCGGCGAGCCGCGCTTCGGAGCCGTCGAACTCGGTCCGGCTGACCGCGTAGGTCTCGCCGAAGCCGCCGAGGCGGGACTTGAGGTCCTCGATCTCGGCGGTCAGGTGGAGGACGTCCTCGAGCAGCTCGTCGCGGTCGGACTCGGCCCGCTTCCTCGTCTCCTCGAAGTACTCGGCCCGCTTCGTCTCGCGCTCGATGTCGCTCTCGGTCCGGGCGGCGCGGGACTTCAGGCCGAAGAGACTCTCCTGGCCCTCCTTGAGGGTCTTCTCGAGGTCCCAGAGCTCCCGGCTCCGCGCGGCGGCGTCCTTCTCCGCTTCCTTGAGGCGGGCCGTGGCCTCGTTCTCGCGGAGGAGGCCGGCGTCGTAGAGCGCGGCGGCCTCGTGCTGGGCCTTCTCGAAGACGACGAGCTTCCGCTGGTAGTGGTGGGACGTCAGCTCGCGGATGCGCTCGCGCAGGCGCCGGTAGCGGTTGGCGGCCCGGGCCTGGCGCTGGAGGGAGTTCTTGGCCTTCTCGACCTCGATGATGATGTCCTCGAGGCGGATGAGGTTCTGCTCCGTGCCGTCGAGCTTGGACTGGGCCTGGCGCTTCTTGTCCTTGTAGTAGGCCGTGCCGGCGGCCTCCTCGATGAAGAGCCGCTTCTCGTTGGGCTTCGAGGTGACGAAGCTGCCGATCGAGCCCTGCTCGATGACGAAGTATTCCGAGCCGCCGATGGCGTGCTTCCAGAGCTCGTCCTGGATGTCCTTGAGCCGGACGGTCTTGCCGTTCATCCGGTACTCGCTCTCGCCGGAGCGGAAGGCCCGGTGGGAGACGGTCAGCTCCTGGTCGTCGCCGGCCAGGGTCAGGAGGGAGTCGGCCATGCTCAGGGCGGGGCGCTTGGCGTTGCCGCTGAAGATGACCTCGTCGGCCCGGTCGCCGCGCACGGCCTTCTGGCGGCGGCCGCCGAGCGACCAGAGCATGGCGTCGACGATGTTCGACTTGCCCGTGCCGTT
>CAZFBC010000270.1:0-3132 GCA_964517245.1 uncultured Eubacteriales bacterium
CACGACCAAGGTCCGCTCGGACGAGGGCCTGTCCTACAACCAGGGCAGCCGGTTCACTTATCGCTGGGGCTTTCCGGGCACGTTCGCCGGCTACGTCCAGACCAAGTCGTCGACCGTCGGCTACGCCATCTCGCTCATCCTGGCCGAGTTCGACCGCATTCGCACGGCACCGGTGTCGGACGCCGAGATGGAGACGGCGGTCAATTACTATCTCGAGAGCTTCGCCGACGGGTTCCAGTCCCCCCAGGCGACGATGACGAGCTTCGCCAACCTCGAGATGACCGGCAAGCCCATGGACTACTACAAGACCTACCGGGCGAAGATCCGGGCCGTCACCAAGGCCAGGGTCCTGGAGGTCGCGCAGAGATACGTCCGGCCCGACAAGGCGGCGATCGTGATCGTCGGCGACTTCGAGCCGTGCGACAAGGGCGGCGACAAGTGGGCCGGACCGCTCGACAGGCTGGGGAAGGTCCGCCGGATCGCCCTGACCGACCCGATGACGGGAGAGGAGATCAGGATCCCGTAGATCCGACGGAGACCCGATGACCGATCCCGAATATTCCGGCGGCGTCGTTCGCGAGCTCGAGCGGCGCTTCCGCGCAGCGTCCCTCTTCCGGCCCCTCCGCGTCCGGCGGCACGAGCCGATGCAGGTCCTGGAGTACGACGTCCGGGGCGTCTGGCCGCCGCGCCCGGCCCGGGTCAGTCTGTCCGTCGAACGCCACGTCGGCGGGGGGTTCGCCGGCCAGGTCTATCGGGTTCGGGTCGTCGACATCAGCGCCCCCGAGGGCCCCGTCGAGGGACTCGAGGCCGGTGGCGTCTACGCCCTCAAGGTCCTGGTCCCCGTCTCTGGCTTCGGACGCTTCGTCCGCAACGGTCTGTACGGCCTGGGCTTCCAGGCGCCTTTCGGGCCCCAGGTCAATCCGGACGCGGCCCGGGCCGGGGCCCTGTGGCAGAAGTTCCTCCGGCGCGGCGCGGGGGAGCGGCTGGGCTCGGAGCGGGCCGTGGTCGACGTCCTGGCCACCCTCGTCGACCCTGTCCTCGGCAGCTGCGGAGAGATCAGCGAGTGGGTCGACGGCCGGCTCTGGCGCTACGAGATCGACGACAATCTCTTCGCCCGGCTCGATTGGAAGCCCGGGCGCCCGTCGGAGGGCCTGGGCTCGCCGGAATACCGGGCCAAGCGGGCGTTCATGAAGGACCTCGTCGGGCTCATGCACGACATGGGCGCCCCGGAGCTCGCCCGCCAGTACGAGTGGTGGACGATGAAGAGCCAGCCGAACGCGCTCAAGCGCCTGGAAGCGGACGGCGACCCGGAGCGCGGGCTCGTCGCCGTCGATTTCCGGGCCGGCATGGCCCTCCTTCCGTTCCTGCCGCAGTGCCCCGCGGACTTCAAGCTCATCGTCAAGGGCGCGGCCCGCGGCAGCCTGGTCCAGTTCGACCGCGGCGACACCGGCCGGCTCGCCGCCTACGCGGCGGCCCGGCCCGCGGCCTTCGCCGGCATGCGCGGGGCCCTCGAGGAGCTCGAGAAAGCCGACGGGGCTTACCGGGATTCCCAGCCCGACATCACCCACCACCACGTCCGGCTGATCACCAGGCCGCGTCTCCGGGCGGCCATCCACGCCGCCCGGGTCCGGTCCTGGAGGATCCGCAACATGGCGGACGAGAGGACGGCCGGCCGGCTGGACAGGAGCCGCCCGGCGGCCCTCCTCTTCCTTCTTCTCGGCTTCCTGCCCGCCCTCACGCCGGCCCTCTTTCTGCTCAGGTTCCCGGGCCGCGCGGCCGGCCTGTGGCTCCTCTGGCTGGCCCCGCTCCTGGGCCCTCTCGCCCGGAAGCTCTGGGGACGCCGGGACATGCGTCGGCACGCCTGGGCGCTCCTGACCAGGCCGAGCTATTTCCGCCGGGCCTTCTGCGGCCACGTGGCCGAAGCCCTCATCGGCTGGCGCAGGTCGGGGAGGGTGAGCGACCGGCGGGCCCTGGCCATCGCCGAAAAGCCCTGGCTCTATCTCCTCAACCGGCCCCTGGCGCTCCTGCCGCCGGGAGCCCACAAGTTCCTGACGGACACGGCCTATTTCAAGGAGCGCCTGCGCGCCATGTTCGTCCGGCCGTTCCAGCTCTACTTCAAGCCCGCGGTCCGCGAGAAGTGGCTGCGCGACATGATCGGGGAGGGGCGCCGCAACGGGATGCTCAGCGCCGGGGACGCCGACCGCATCCTGGCCCAGCTCGACGAGCCCTACATCCAGAAATACCTGAAGAGCCTGGCCGTCCACCTGGCCACGCTGTTCATCTCGGAGACGGTCTTCCTGACGGTCGCCGCTGTCTACGTGCTCGGCCACCCCGAGCTCGGCTGGGCCCAGGCGACGGCCCAAGCGGCCCTCATCGTCGGCGCGTTCAACCTGCTCCCGGTCTCGCCGGGCTCGCTCGTCCGGGGCTTCTACGTCCTGGGCCTGTGCGTCAAGGAGAGGAACATCAGGGACTACCGGCTGGCCCTGCCGGTGAGCTTCTTCAAGATCATCGGCTACCTGGCCTTCCCCCTGCAGATGGCCTACCGCTTCCCCGAGCTGGCCCGGTTCATGGCCGGTCACTGGGCGACGGAGGCCGTCCACGTCGTCCCGGTCTTCGGCGAGCGCGGGGCCTGGCTCGAACACGCCGTCTTCGACGCCTTCTACAACTATCCCTTAAGCCTCGGCATCCGCATCCGGAGGCGCGACGAGCTGGCCGCGGCGGGAAAGCCGCGGCGCTGGGCGGTCCCGGCGGCCGCGCTGGCCGGCGGCGCGCTCACGGGGTTCGTGGAGCTTCTCTTCGTCCGTTCGTCCGGACAGGCCGCGGCGCTCAAAGACGTCTGGTGGGCGGTCTTCCCGGCGGCCCTCGCCGCCGGCTTCCTGGCCGCGCTGTGGTCGAGGCGCCCGAAGATGGGGAAGCGGATCGCCGCGGGCATCACGGCCGGCGCGCTCGTCGGCCTGATCTACGGCCTCGTCAACACCTATCTCTCGCCGTCATTCCCCGGCTTCGCGGCCCAAGCCGCCGCGGCCGCGGACCCGGTCTGGCTGCCCATCCTCTGGAAGACCTTCGTTTTCGCCCTGTTGGGGATCCCCGGCGCGTTCGTCGCCGAGACCCGCCCGCCCCGTCCTTAGATCG
>CAZFBC010000271.1:0-3118 GCA_964517245.1 uncultured Eubacteriales bacterium
CGTACTGCCAGTCCTCGATCCAGCGGTGGTAATCGGCCCAGTACCTGTAGGTGGAATAGACCGCCAGGGCGCCGAGCTCGAGCAGGGCCCGGCGCGTCTTCCGGGGCATCTCCGTCCCGTCGGACACCGCCGGGGGGGCCGGCGCTTCGCCGGGACCGGCCGTCCCGGCCAGCGAAAAGGAGGCCCCGCCGGGAAGGACGGGCGCAG
This sequence comes from uncultured Eubacteriales bacterium, assembly GCA_964517245.1. Classification (GTDB taxonomy): domain Bacteria; phylum Acidobacteriota; class Aminicenantia; order Aminicenantales; family Saccharicenantaceae; genus RBG-16-66-30. The sequence continues at coordinate 208 of CAZFBC010000271.1, forward strand.
GGGAAGCCGGCGCGGCCAGGGAAAAGGCCGCCCGGGTCCCCGCGGCCAGGGAGGTCCCGCAAAGGAGGAGCAGGACGGCCGCCGTGACAGCTCTTAGGGGAGGGCGGGCCTTCATTTATTCGCGCTTTGCTTTTAGCGAAAGAGGGAATAAAATAGGCCATTCGTCGGGAAGAGTCAAGGCGATATGATCAAGCTGCCCCTCATGAGCCGCAGGAACGGCGCCCCTCCGCCGGGGGGCAAGACCGGGGCCAGGACGTTCGCGATACGGCTGGTCGGCTTCGCCGGGCTGGCCCTGTTCGTCTATCTCATCCTCCGGACCGGGCCCGCGGAGATCCTGCGGTCCATCGCCCGGCTGAGCCTCCCCGAGATCGCCGGGCTGATGGGCCTGCGCCTCCTCTACTGGCTCGTCCGGTCCCTCAACTGGCGGGCCCTGCTCGTCGCCTCGGGCGAGCGCGTCCCCTTCGGCCACATCTTCGGGGCCCGCATCGCCGGCTACGCCGTGAGCTACCTGACGCCGGCGGGGAACCTCGGCGGGGAGACCGTCCGCATCTTCTGCCTCGACCGCGTCGGCCGCAACAAGTGCCTGGCCACGGTCGTCGTCGACAAGACGATCGAGTTCCTGGCCGGCCTGGCGACGGTCGCCCTGTCGGTCGTCTTCCTCATCACCGAGTTCGCCCTGCCCCGCCGCCAGAAGATCGGGCTGTTCGCCGCCATCGCTTTGCTCCTGCTCCTGCTCGTCTTCCTCGTCCTCAAGCAGAGGCAGGGGCTGTTCACCTGGGCCCTCGACACCCTCCGGAAGATCCGGATACGCATCCCCTTCTTCGAGAGCCGGCGCGACAAGATCCTCGAGACCGACGCCCACATCTCCGATTTCTACGCCCGGAACCAGGGCCTGTTCCTGGCCCTGTTCGCCTCCTATTTCGCCCAGGCCTGGCTCTGGGCCGCCGAGATCTACCTGACCTTCCGTTTCCTCGGCGGGGCGACGCCGACCTTCTTCAAGTGCTTCCTGATCGTCACGCTGGGATCGTTCTATTCGTTCCTGCCGGTGCCGGGGTCGGTCGGGGTCTACGAGCTGACCTACGTCTCGCTCTTCGCCCTGCTCCGCATCCAGATGTCCTCCGGCATGGCCGTCATCCTCATCCGGCGGGTGGTGGGGCTCGTCTGGGCGGGGATCGGGACGTTCCCCCTGATGAAGAAGAGGGCGGCGGGCCCGGTCAGCGGGCCGGAGCCGCCTCGGGATCCCTGCCCTTCCTCAGGAACCTGATCAGCTTGATGACCGTCCCCAGGGAGGCCATGGTGAAGACCGCGAGGAGGATGCCGAGCGGCCAGCCGGCGACGGAGAAGAGCAGGATGACGAAAACCGCCAGGTTCTTGGCCTCGGCCCCTTCGCCGTTGAGGCTGATGCCCGAGTAGATGTTGTTGAGATAATACAGGCCCACCTGGAGGAAGTAGAGCCCGACGGTCAGCAGCCCCAACATGAGGATGCGGGGGTCGCCCGTCGACCTGTAGAGCCCGAAGGTGACGCCCGTCAGGACCGCGAAATCCGCGATGCGGTCGAGAAAGAGGTCCAGGAAGGCCCCATAGCGGCTGGTCATCCCCTTGGCCCGGGCCAGCATGCCGTCGGCGTTGTCGAAGATGGCCGAGATCATGGCCAGGCATCCCCCGAGGACGAAACCGGCGGTCCGGCCGGAGGCGTAGACGACCCCGGCTACGAGGGCGATGAAGAAGGACGCGAGGGTCAGCTGGTTGGGCGTGACGGAGGTCGGGAACGCGGCCCGGGCGACCAGGGAGGCCGGGGGGCGGACGATGTAGCGGTCGACCGGCAAGTACTTATGGAGAAAGGGGTAGGACCGGACTTTCTTGAGCGATCGCCCGTATTCGAACGATTCTGGGGGTGGGTTCATTGGGGCCTCACGGATTCGGAATCTTATACCCCAGTCCCGCTCTCCCGTCAAGTTCGGCCGAGGGGTGTCGTCTCCGTGCGCTGGGGTGATCCAACACGCTTTCCCGGTCCGGAGCTGATGGGAGGAGTCCGCATCTCCGTCCCGTGAAAGCTGGATCACCCCTTGATGCGCACGTCGACGACACCCCTCGGCCTTGGGGAAGAGGGGGACATGTACCGAAGGTACGTGTCCCCTATCTTGGCCGGGTGGTATAATGGAGGACAGGAAGGTGGCGAAATGACGAAGAGCGTCCGACGGCTGGCCCTGGCCCTGGCGGCCCTCGCTTTGTCCCTTTCGTCGGGCCAGGACAAAGTCACCCTCCGTTTCGGCCCGGCCGCGGGCACGCGCCTGACCTACAACGTCTCGAGCTTCGTCAACGCCGACGGGACGGGCTTCCTTGGCAAGGACCTGACCCTCAACGCCGACACCCGGGGCGAGATCGGGCTGCTCGTCAAGCCGTCCTCCGCAGAGACCGTCCTGGCCGACCTGACCAGCCCGGGCCTCGAGGTCAACGTCCGGCTGCCCGACCGCGTCCAGGCCCAGAAGCTCGGCACGAACCCGGGCGAGGCCCTCGAGGTCGTCTTCAACCGGACCGGCAAGGTCGAGTCCATCCGCAACCCCGAGGCCCTCACGGCCGGCAACCCCTTCAACGTCTCCCTGCCGCAGCTCCTGCGCGACTACTTCCCGGTCCTGCCCGCCGGGCCGGTCGGCCGCGGCGACACCTGGACCGAGACCCGCCGTTTGTCCATCCCCTTCCAGGGCCTGGACCTGCGCATCGACCTGGCCGTCGTCTACACCCTCGACGACGTCTTCCCCGGCGAGGACGGGCGGCTGGCCCTCGTCTCCGCGGCGTACAAGGTCGGGCTGTCCGGGTCCAAGGAGCTGGGCGACGCCCGGGGCGTCTTCGAGGGCCAAGGCTCGGGCGGCGGCTCGCTCCGGTTCCACGTCGACAAGGGCTGGTTCTCCCA
>CAZFBC010000272.1:0-3109 GCA_964517245.1 uncultured Eubacteriales bacterium
GGACATGGTGCGGAAGGCGGCCGAGGCGGCCCTGAAGCAGATCGAGGGACGTTAGCCGCCGGCCCCGCCGGGCCCCCCTCGGGGGGAGATGTCGCCGGTTGACTTCCCGGCCTGACGGCGATACTCTTTGGCCGGACGACATCGGAATCCGCCGACCATGGAATGCCCGACGTGCCATCTGGAGAACACCTCCGATAGCGCTTTCTGCCGCAAGTGCGGGACGCGGTTCGGCGGCCCGGGCCAAGCCTCCTTCACCAAGACCTTGGAGACGGCGACGGACGGTCTCGCTCGAGGGACCGTCTTCGCCGCCCGCTACGAGATCATCGAGGAGCTGGGGGTCGGAGGCATGGGCCGGGTTTACCGGGCCCGGGACACCAAGCTCGACGAGGAGGTCGCCCTCAAGCTCATCAGGCCCGAGATCGCGGCCGAGCGGACGGTGGTCGAGCGCTTCCACAACGAGATCAGGATCGCCCGGAAGATCACCCACAAGAACGTCTGCCGGACGTACGACTTCCATGAGGACGGCCAGCGCCTCTTCCTGACGATGGAATACGTTCCGGGCGAAGACCTCAAGAGCCGGGTGAGACGACAGGGGCGGCTGCCCGTCGAAGAGGCCTTGTCCGTCGCCAGGCAGGTGTGCGAAGGCCTGGCGGAGGCCCACAGGCTGGGCGTCGTGCATCGGGACCTCAAGCCCCAGAACATCATGATCGACGAAGGCGGCCAGGCCAAGGTGATGGATTTCGGGATCGCCCGTTCCGTCGAAGCGCCCGGACTGACGGTCACCGGCCTCGTGATCGGGACGCCGGACTACATGTCGCCCGAGCAGGCCGAGGGGCGGGTCGCCGACGAGCGTTCCGATCTGTATTCCCTGGGGGTGATCCTCTTCGAGCTGGTGACGGGGACGCTCCCTTTCCAGGGCGAGTCGCCGCTCAGCGTCGCGCTGAAGCACAAGTCCGAAGCGCCGCCGGACCCGAAGCAGCTCAATCCCGAGGTCCCGGAAAGCCTGCGACAGCTGATCCTGGCCTGCTTGGAGAAGGAGAGAGAGCTTAGGTACCAGACGGCCAACGAGCTTCTGGCGGATATCCGCAACATCGAGGGCGGCCTGCCCATGAGGGACAGGGCCCTGCCTCCCCGCGGGACAAGGCTCGGCAGGAATGGTCGCGGCTTCAAGGGAAAGACCGTCTGGGTGTACGGTGGGGGCGCTTTATTGCTGGTGGCGGGCCTGTTAGCGGCATGGTTGTTGACCCGCAACAGGACGCCCGAGCCCCCCATGACCGTCGGGCAGGTCACCATGCTGACCTCTGAGGACGGGCCGGAAACCCATCCGACCCTGTCTCCGGAAGGGAACCTGTTGGCCTATGCCGCTTCGGGAGAGATCTACCTCCGCCGGGTCGGCGCCGATAACCCGATCCTCCTCACCGGGGATCTGTCCCCTGAGGCCGCCGAGCCCGCGTTCTCCCCGGACGGCCGGCTCATCGCCTTTTCCGCCCGACTCGACGGGACCGACGTGAGGGGCGGGATCTGGCTCATGGAGGTGATGGGCGCCGGCAAGCGCCGCCTGACGGACATAGGCTTCAGCCCGGCCTGGTCCCCCGACGGCCGGGAGATCGCCTACGCGACGGAGTTCCCGACGCCCTACGACCGGCCGCGAACGAGCCGCGGCTCGATCGTGGACGTCACTTCGGGGCGAACGCGCGAGCTAGGCTCCGAAAAGCCGATGCCGGGGGAAGACCTGATGGAGCCGGCCTGGTCACCCTCGGGTCGGCGGCTCGCTTATTGGTCCATGGTCGGCAATGCTCACCGGGACATCTGGACCCAGCCGCTTGACGGGGGAGAGCCCGCACCGGTCACCTCGGACCCGTTCGTCGACTGGGGGCCCGTGTGGTCCCGGGACGGGCGATATCTGTTCTTTTGCAGCGATCGCGGCGGCAGTCCGAATCTCTGGCGGGTCCGCGTCGACGAGGAGACCGGGCGCGCGCTCGGCGAGCCGGAGCCGCTGACCACGCCCGCCCCGTCCGTCATGCGCGCGGACTTCGCCGCCGACGGCCTGAGTTTCGCCTACGAAGCCTCCGACCTCCAGGCGAACGTCTACCGGATCGCCTTCGATCCCGAGGCCGAAACTGTCCGCGGCGAACCCGTGGCCATGACCTCGGGGTCCCGGGTGTGGATGGACGCCGACGTCTCCGTCGAAGGACGCCTGGTCATCCGGTCGTCGATGCGCCAGGAAGACATCTACGTCAGCGACGCGGACGGAACACGTCTCACTCCGCTCGCCCCCGACCCGGGCTACGATCGGTTCCCGCGCTGGTCGCCGGACGGGACGAGGATCGCTTTTTCGTCGACCAAGGGCGACGAAGGATACGAGATCCACTCCATCCGCGCGGACGGCCTCGATCTCAGGCGACACACCTTCTTCGCGTCCGCCGTCCACTTTCCGATCTGGTCGCCCGACGGGCGCCGGCTCGCGTTCACGGAATACATCACGGCCGGAGGACGGACCTACGTCATCGACGCGAACGGGACGTGGCCGGAGGAACCGCTGAAGCCGCTGCTGACGCCGCCCGAACCGCTCGACCTCCGGTACCGGCCCTGGTCCTGGTCGCCGGACGGCCGGCGCATGGCGGCCTATTCCCAGCTGGGGGCGGGCATGATCGTGTACGATGTCGCGACCGGCGCTCACGAAAAGATCTCCGAGGCGGGCGAGAAGCCCCGCTGGCTCGGCGACGGCCGCCGCCTGATGTACATCCGCGACGGCGCGCTGCATCTGATCGACACGCGGACCGGGAGTTCGAGGGAGATCTACCGGCCCCCGGCCGGCGCGATCACCGACCTGTCCGTATCTCACGACGATCGGGCGATCTACTTCATCCCGCGGCGCGACGAAGGGAACATCTGGCTCGCCTCGTTGAAGTGAGCCGGCATCGAGCGCTTCGGCAGCGAGCCAGGGCTGGCCCGGGATGTCGCTCCGAGCGCCCGGTCTTCTTGACCGCGACCCGCCGCAGGCGATATCATCCGACCCGATGGAAGTCAGGAATCCCGGACCCGGATGTCGGGGGAGGGGCGCATTGCGAAAAAGCGACTGTCCGTCAGTCCCGAATATCCTTTTGGC
>CAZFBC010000273.1:0-3086 GCA_964517245.1 uncultured Eubacteriales bacterium
TGGGATCGCGTTTGGCCGTGAACAGGCTGACGCCGATCGTGACGGCGAAGTCGGCCGACCAGGCCCAGATGGCCTGGTAGAAATTGGCGGCCATGTCGCTGTGGTAGGTCAGGACCCCGGCCTTGTAGAGGATGTAGTGCCCGGCCGCCGTCAGGATGCCGACGAGCAGGCCCCAGAAGCCGCCCCAGCCGGTGGCCCCCCTCCAGAACATGCCCAGGAGGAAGGTGGCGAAGAGCGGCGCGTTGAAGAAGGAGAAGATGAGCTGCATGTAGTCCATCAGGTTCGGGAAGGACTGGACGATGTAGGCCGTTCCGACGCTCGCGGCGACGCCGAAGACGGTGGTGTACTTGCCCACCTTGAGGTAGTGGGCGTCGGACCGGCCCCTGCGAATGTAGGTCCCGTAGATGTCGTAGGTCCAGACGGTGTTGAAGGCGGTGACGTTGCCGGCCATGCCCGACATGAAGCTGGCCAGGAGGGCCGTGATGGCCAGCCCCAAGACGCCGTTCGGCAGGTAGTGCTTCATCAGCAGGATGAGGGCCGAGTTGTAGTCGGCCGTGGGCAGGGCGGCCTGGCCGAATTCGGGCAGGACGAGCAGGGCGACGAGGCCGGGGATGACGACGACGATCGGGACGAGCATCTTCGGGAAGGCGGCGATGATCGGGGTCATCCGGGCGGCGTTGAGGTTCTTCGAGGCCAGGGCCCGCTGGACGACGAGGAAGTCGGTCGTCCAGTAGCCGAAGGACAGGACGAACCCGAGGCCCATGACGACGCCGAACCAGTCGACGCCGAGGGGGTTGTTGCTCGTCCCCAGGTACTTGACCGAGTGGAGCAGGGTCTCGTTGAGCTTGGCCGCGAACCCGGCGAAGCCGCCGACCTGCTTGAGGCCGAGGAAGACGACCGGCAGGAGCCCGAGCCAGATGAGGAAGAACTGGATGACCTCGTTGTAGATCGAGGACGACAGGCCGCCCCAGAAGACGTAAAGGAGGACGACGGCCGCGGCGAAGAGGATGCTCTGCGTCAGGGGCCAGCCGAGCATGATCTTGAAGAGCAGGGCCATGGCGTAGAGGCTGATGCCGCTCATCAGCACGGTCATGACGGCGAAGGAGATGGCGTTGAGGCCGCGCGTCGCCTCGTTGTAGCGGAGCTTGAGGTACTCGGGCACGGTCCGGACCCGGCTGCCGTAGTAGAACGGCATCATGAAGACGCCCAGGAAGACCATGGCCGGGATGGCCCCGACCCAGTAGAAGTGGACCGTGGCGATGCCGTATTTCGCCGAGTTGGCCACCATGCCGATGACCTCGAGGGCGCCGAGGTTGGCCGAGAGGAAGGCCAGGCCGGTGATCCAGCCCGGGAGGGAGCGCCCGGAGAGGAAGAAGTCCTCGCCCGTCTTCATGTACTTCTTGAGCGAGTACCCGACCAGGACCATGACCAGGATGTAGCCGCCGATGATGGCGTAATCGACGAGGTTCAGGGTGATGACGGGAGCCATCGCGCTCTCCTTTCGGGCGGGACGACGGTCGTCCTCTGGGACCGCGAAGGAGCATAATTCACGCTCCGGCCGTTGTCAACGCGACGGGGGCCTCGCATGGCAACCATCTCGGCCCGGGGGCTGGGGCGGGGGACATGTCCCCTTGGTACGTGTCCCCATTCATATTGTATAGTGGGGGGACCATGAAAAAAGCGTTGATGCTCCTGTTCGTCGCCGCCGTCGGATGCTCCGGGCCGTCTTCGCCCGCGCCGGGCCCGGTCGGGATCGGTCCCTCCGATACCCTCGCCGAGCTCGAGGCCAAAGCGGCCCGGGTCGTGCCGTACCCGCGCCAGCTCGCCTGGCAGGCGCTCGAATTCCAGGCCTTCGTCCACTTCGGGATGAACACCTTCACCGACCGCGAGTGGGGGGAGGGGACCGAGGACCCCAAGCTCTTCAACCCGACCGATCTCGACGCCGGCCAATGGGTCGAGGCGGTCAAGGCCGCGGGCATCCGCGGCCTCATCGTCACGGCCAAGCACCACGACGGCTTCTGCCTCTGGCCCAGCCGGTTCACGGAGCACTCGGTCAAGCGCTCGCCGTGGAAAGACGGGAAGGGCGACGTGGTCGGGGAGGTGGCCGCGGCCTGCCGTCGGGGCGGGCTCGCGTTCGGCGTCTATCTGTCGCCCTGGGACCGCCACGAGCCGAGCTACGGCGACTCGCCGCGCTACAACGAGCACTTCAAGGGCCAGCTTCGCGAGCTGCTGACGAATTACGGCGAGATCTCCGAGGTCTGGTTCGACGGCGCCTGCGCCGAGGGCCCGAACGGCAAGCGCCAAGTGTACGACTGGGCCGGATATTTCGCCCTCATCCGCGAGCTGCAGCCCGGCGCGGTCATCTCGATCATGGGCCCGGACGCCCGCTGGATCGGCAACGAAGCGGGGGTGACCCGGGAGAGCGAGTGGAGCGTCATCCCCGTCGTCGGTCAAGACGACGCCCCGTCGGCAACGAACCCCGGCGGAATCGCCGGCCTCGACGCCCAGGCCCAAGATCTCGGCTCGCTCGAGCGGATCGCGGCCGTCGCCGGGCAAGGCGGGCGGCTCATCTGGTATCCCGGCCAGGTCGACGTCTCCATCCGGCCCGGCTGGTTCTACCACGCGGCCGAGGACGAAAAGGTCAAAACCCTCGACCACCTCCTCGACATCTATTACACCTCGGTCGGCGGCAACGCCCAGCTCCTCCTCAACATCCCGCCGGACAAGCGCGGCCGCATCCATGAGAACGACGCGGCGCGGCTCAAGGAGCTGGGGGACAGGCTGCGGGCGACCTTCGCGGTCCATCTGGCGACAGGCGCGAAGAGTCAAAAAGGTCCGGAGCTCACGCATTCGAAGCTCGGGGCCGAGGTCTTCTTGTGCACCCTCGGCGAGCCGAGAGCCTTCAATGTCGCCATGCTCGTGGAAGATATCAGCCGGGGGCAGCATATCGAAGCGTTCGCCTTCGATGTCTGGGACGGGGCCGGTCCGGCGACCGATCGCGACATTTACGGGACGACGGGATGGAGGGAGATCGCCAAGGGCACGACCGTCGGCTGGAAGAAGCTCCTCCGGTTCCCGACGGTCAC
>CAZFBC010000274.1:0-3077 GCA_964517245.1 uncultured Eubacteriales bacterium
GACCTACGGGCAGATCGGCATCAAGGTCTGGGTCTACCGGGGCGACGTCGAGAAGCCCAAGATGACCTCGCAGATGGCCGAGGTCGAGGAGATCTAGCCATGTTGATGCCCGCCAAAGTCAAGTACCGCAAGCTCCAGCGCGGCCGCATGCGGGGCAAGGCCCTGCGCGGCGGCACGCTGACCTTCGGGGAGTTCGGCCTCCAGGCCCTCGAGCCGGGCTGGCTGTCCTCCCGCCAGATCGAGGCCGGCCGCATCACCATCAGCCGGCACATGAAACGGAAGGGCAAGCTGTGGATCCGGACCTTCCCCTGGAAGTCCGTCACCAAGAAGCCGACCGAGGTCCGCATGGGCAAGGGCAAGGGCGACCCGGAGTTCTGGGTCGACGTCATCCGCCCCGGCAAGATCCTGTTCGAGCTCGAGGGCATCGGCCTCGAAGAGGCCCGGGAGGCCATGCGGCTGGCCGGCCACAAGCTCCCCATCAAGACGCGGTTCATTTCCCGGGAAGCGAGGGAGCTCAGATGAAGATCAAGGAATTGACGGAAATGTCGCTCGACGAGCTGAAGCACAGGGAGGCGGAGCTCGTCGACCAGCTCTTCAAGCTCCGCTTCCAGAAGTCCCTCGGCCAGCTCGAGAGCCCGATGAAGGTCAAGAACGTCAAGAGGGACATCGCCCGCATCAAGACGCTCCTCAACCGGGCGTCGAAGGCAACGGAGTAGCCCATGGACACCCAAGGACAGGCACGGAAGACGACCAAGGTCGGGACCGTCGTCGCCAAGAAGATGACCAAGACGGTCACGGTCCAGGTGGAGCGGCAGATCCGCCACCCCCTCTACCGCAAGACCGTCCGCCGGAAGCAGACCTTCCTCGTCCACGACGAGGCGGAGAAGTGCAAGGTCGGCGACGTCGTCCGCATCATCGAGACGCGCCCGATCAGCAAGACCAAGCGCTGGCGCGTCCTCGAGATCGTCGGCCTGACGCCGGCCCTGACGGCGACGCCGATCGACGCGGACCCGATCGTGGCCCCGCCGGCCGCGGCCCCGCCGGCCGCGCCGGACCCGGTCGAGCCGCCCCCGGCCGCTGACGGCACCGGAGAGCCCCACTGATCCAGATGCGCACGATGCTCAAGGTGGCCGACAACTCCGGCGCCCGGCGGATCCAGGCGATCACGCCGCTCGGCGGGAGCGTCGGCCGGGTGGCCCGCATCGGGGACGTCATCTCGGCGACCGTCAAGGAAGCCGACCCGGAGAGCAAGATCCCCAAGGGCAAGGTCATCCGGGCCGTCGTCGTCCGGACGCGCAAGGAGCTCCGCCGCAAGGACGGCTCCTACATCCGGTTCGAGGACAACGCCGCGGTCGTCATCGACAACGCCAACGAGCCGGTGGGGACGCGCGTCTTCGGCCCGGTCGGGCGCGAGCTCCGGGAGCGGAAGTTCATGAAGATCATCTCCCTCGCGCCGGAGGTCCTGTGATGCACAAGATCCAGCTCAGGAAGAACGATCTCGTCGTCGTCATCCGCGGCAAGGACAAGGGCAAGACGGGCAAGGTCCTCAAGCTCTTCCCCGAGACCAACCGGGTCATCGTCGAGAGGATCAACTTCGCCAAGCACTTCGTCAAGGCCGACCGCAGCAAGAACACCCAGGGCGGCGTCATGGAGAAGGAGTCCCCGATCGCCGTGTCCAACGTCATGCTCTACTGCTCGGAGTGCGGCCAGGGCGTCCGGGCCCGGACCCGGCGGCTCGAGGACGGCAGCAAGAGCCGGCACTGCCACCGCTGCGAAACCCTGATCGAGAAGCAGAAGTGAGGATGCGCCAATGAGCCGCTTATACGAGAAGTACCGGAAGGACGTGATCCCGGCGCTCCAGGAGGAGCTCGGCATCGCGAACGTCATGGCCGTGCCGCGCCTGGAGAAGATCATCGTCAACGTCGGCGCCGGCGACGCCATCCAGAACATCAAGCTGCTGGACGCGGCCAAGGCCGAGCTGGCCCAGATCACCGGGCAGTGGCCCGGCGTCGGCCGGGCCAAGAAGTCCATCTCGGCCTTCAAGCTGCGGAAGGGCCAGCCCATCGCCTGCTACGTCACCCTCCGGAACCGGAGGATGTACGAGTTCTTCGACCGGCTGGTCAATATCGTCCTGCCCCGGGTCCGCGACTTCCGCGGCGTCCCGGCGACGTCCTTCGACGGCCGGGGCAACTACACCCTGGGGATGCGCGACCAGCTCGTTTTCCCGGAGATCGACTACACCAAGGTCGAGCGGCCCCGGGGCATGAACATCACCATCGTCACCACGGCCCGGACGGACAAGGAATCCCTGGCCCTCCTCAAGAGGCTGGGCATGCCGTTCCGGGAGTCCTGAGAAGCGAGGTCCACATGGCAACTACAGCGCGCATGGCCAAAATGGTCCGCCCGCCCAAGTACGCGATCCGGGTCCGCCGCCGCTGCCGGCTCTGCGGGCGCTCCCGGGCCTATTACCGGAAGTTCGACCTCTGCCGCCTGTGCTTCCGGGAGCTGGCCCTCAAGGGCGAGATCCCGGGCGTGACGAAGTCGTCCTGGTGACATCGGAGAAAGGAACAGACATGGATTCGCTATCAGACCTGCTCACCCGGATCCGCAACGCCGCGAAGTCCAAGAAGCGCGAGGTCAACATCCCGTCCTTCCGCCTGGGGATCGAGGTCGTCAAGATCCTCAAGGAAGAGGGCTACGTCAAGAACTACAAGGTCATCGACGACAGCAAGCAGGGGATCCTCAACGTGACGCTCAAGTACACCGAGGACAACCGGAGCGTCATCAGCGGCCTCAAGCGCGTCAGCAAGCCGGGCTGCCGCATCTACTGCACCAAGGATTCCGTGCCCAAGGTCCTCGACGGCCTGGGCCTGGCCATCGTCTCGACGTCCCGCGGCGTCCTGACGGGACGGGCCTGCGAGGAGCAGGGGGCCGGCGGCGAAGTCCTCTGCAGCATCTGGTAGGCGCGAGGAGAGGATAACATGTCCAGAGTCGGGAAAAAGCCCATCACCATACCGGCGGGCGTGACCGTCACGGTGCATCCGGACAGGATCGATTTCGAGGGGCCGAAGGGCAAG
>CAZFBC010000275.1:0-3076 GCA_964517245.1 uncultured Eubacteriales bacterium
CGACCTTGCCCAGGAGCCCCCGGGCCGCGAGCTTCTCGACGACCTTGGCCCGGGCGGCGAAACGGTCGAGCCCGGCGAACTCCGGGCCGGCCGCCTCCGTCATCTTGCCGGCCCCGTCGATGACGATGACCTGCTCGAGGCCGTGCTTCTTGCCGAGCTCGAAGTCGACCGGGTCGTGGGCCGGCGTGACCTTGACCGCGCCCGTGCCGAAGTCGCGCTCGACCCGCTCGTCGGTGACGACCGGGATGGGCCGGTCCTGGAGCGGCAGGACGACCCGCTTGCCGTGGAGGTGCCGGTAGCGCTCGTCGTCGGGGTGGACGGCCAGGGCGGTGTCGCCGAGCATGGTCTCGGGCCGCGTCGTGGCCACCGTGACGGACTCGTCCGAGCCCTCGACGGGATAGCGGATGTGCCAGAGCTTGCCGCGGAGGTCCTTGTGCTCGATCTCGATGTCCGAGAGCACGGTCCGGCAGTGCGGGCAGCGGTTGACCAGGAAGTAGTCGCGGTAGATAAGGCCCTCGTTGTAGAGGGAGACGAAGACCTGGATGACGGCCCGGCTGAAGCCCTCGTCCATGGTGAAGCGCTCGCGCGACCAGTCGAGCGAGGCGCCGAGCTTCTTGAGCTGGCCGGTGATGACCCCGGCGTACTTGTCCTTCCAGTCCCAGGCGATGCGGAGGAACTCCTCCCGCCCGATCTTCTCCCGGGTCAGGCCCTTCTCGGCCAGGCGCTTCTCGATGACGTTGTGGACGGCGATCGAGGCGTGGTCGGTCCCGGGCAGCCACATGCAGTTGTAGCCCTGCATCCGCTTCCAGCGGGTGATGATGTCGGGCAGGGTGAAGCACAGGGCGTGGCCCATGTGCAGGATGCCGGTGACGTTGGCCGGCGGCAGGACCATGGAGAACTTCGGCTTCGGCGACTTGGGGTCGGCGGTGAAGAGGCCCTCGTCGAGCCAGAACCGCCCCCACTTCTCCTCGACGGGTTTGGGGTCGTAAGCTTTCGCCAGCTCGTCTTTCGCGCTCATGTTCTCGGCTTCCATTCCTTGAGTTCGGCCAGGACGCTCGCCCGGACCCGCTTCTCGACCTCGCGCGCCATGGCCCCGATCTCCTCGCGGACGAGGTCCTCGAGCTCCGCCCGGGAGGCGCCCGGCAGGGGCGGCGGCGCGGCGTCCGCGGCGCCGGGCAGGACCGGCTCCTCGGGCAGCGAGGACGGCCCCGTCTTGCGGGCGATGAGCTCGCGGACGACGGCGGCCAGGCGCTCGGAATCGAACGGCTTCGCGACGACCTCGTCGTAGTCCGGGGGCGGGGTCCTGTCGGCGTCGATGCCTTCGAACGTCCCCCGCAGGCCGACCAGCGGGACGCCGGCCAGCTCCTTGCGGCTCCTGAGGTTCCGGGCGACGTCGTAGCCGTCCCGGCCGGGCAGGGTCAGGCTGACGAGGAGGGCGTCCGGACGGATCCTCTCCACCGACTCGAGGAGCGCGGCCCCCTCCTCGAACACGGTCACGCGGAACTCGGGCTCGGCGAAGACGAGCTGGGCCGCCTTCTGGACCGAGGGGCTGGGGTCGGCCACGATGATCCGGTAGGGCACGTCGATCCTCACAACATCAACAAAATAGTCAGTTTAATCTACCCTTTTTGCCGCGGGGTGTCAATCGGGCCGGGCCGCGCTCAGTAGTCGATCGAGACCGAGCCCTCGCCGAGCAGGGCCTCGACCTTCCGGACGAGGTCCTCCGACGGCGTCACCCGCTGGACCTCGGCGCTCTGGGCGACGACGCGGTAGGACCGGGGCGTCTCGAGCTCGAAGTAGACGGGGCACTTGCCCTCGCAGCCGTCGAGGATGGCCTTGAGCTCGGCCAGGGTGGCCTCCTCGAGGCCGGGCAGGAAGATGCGGACGACGACCTTTTTGGCCTGCTTCTCGAAGGCCTCGGCCAGCGGCATGGCCTGGCTCAGGCTGATGCGGCGGTTGTCCTCCTCGCCCATGTACTTGCCCTTGATCCAGACGAGCTGGCCCTCGCGCAGGTACTGGCCGTGCCGGGCGAAGCCTTCGGGGAAGGCCACGACCTCGATCTTGCCGGTCAGGTCCTCGAGGACGAAGGTGGCCATGCGCTCGTCCTTCTTGGTCTTGAGCGGCTTGAGCGCGCCGATGATGCCGGCCAGGCGGACGTCCTTGTCGAAATCGCGCTCGGCGTCGAGCTCGTCGAGCATGTGGGAGACGAGCTTGCGCAGGCGGTCCTTGTGCCGGGCCAGGGGGTGCCCGGTGATGTAGAGCCCGAGAGCGTCCAGCTCGTAGGACAGGACGTGGGACTCGTCCCACTCCCGCATGTCCCGGACCTCCTGGGGGACGGCCGGCGGCTCGACCGCGCCCGGGCCGAAGAGGGAGGTCTGGCGGGAGGCGTGGGCCCTCTGGACCTCGTGGCCGTACTCGACCATCCGGTCGAGCATGTGGAAGCACTGCGACCGCTTCCAGCCGAGCGAGTCGAAGGCGCCGGCCTTGATCAGGCTCTCGACGGCCTTGCGGTTGAGGACCTTGGTGTCGTGCTCGAGGAAGAGGTCGAAGGGCGACTGGAAGCCGCCGGCCCTCCTGCGGGCCGCGACGAGCTCCTCGACGGCCGCCTGCCCGATGCCCTTGACCGCGGCCAGCCCGAAGCGGATGTCCCCGCCCTCGACCGTGAAGCGGAACTCGCTCCTGTTGATGTCCGGGGGCAGGACCTGGATGCCCATCTCGTGGCACTCGCCGATGTACTTGGCGACCTGGGGCGTCGCCCCGCGCTCGGCCTCCGAGGTCAGGAGGGCGGCCAGGAAGTGGACCGGGTAGTGGACCTTGAGGTAGGCCGTCTGGTAGGCCAGCAGGGCGTAGGCGGCGCTGTGCGACTTGTTGAATCCGTACTCGGCGAACTCCTTGATCTGCTCGAAGATCTTGTCGGCCTTGGAGGCGGCGATGCCCTTCTTCCTGGCCCCCTGGACGAACTTCTGCTTCTGGGCCTTCATCGTCTCCCTGTCCTTCTTGCCCATGGCCTTGCGCAGGAGGTCGGCCCCGGCCAGGGTGAACCCGGCCAGGTCGGTGGCGATGCGCATGACCTGTT
>CAZFBC010000276.1:0-3075 GCA_964517245.1 uncultured Eubacteriales bacterium
ATCTTCGGGCATAGCGTCAGCCATTCCCATAAGTCTTCCCCGAAAAAGTGGAAGCCCAACCTTCAGCACGTCAAGGCCCAGACGCCCAAGGGCGTCCGCCAGATCTGGGTCTGCACGCGGTGCCTCCGCTCGGGCAAAGTGGCCAAGGCCGCCTAGGCCCCGTCAAACCCGGTCCACCGACAGGATCTCCCTGAGCCCCGAGATCCGCCTCGAGATGGCCTCGAGGTGCCGGATGTCCTTGATGCGGACGTCGAGCGAGATCCTGGCCTTCCCTTCCGCGACCATCGCCGCCTCGGCCTTGGAGATGTCCCCGCCGAGGCCGGCCACGGCGGCGGCGACCTTGGCCAGAACGCCCGGCGAGTCCTGGGACTTGACCAGGAGGCGGGCCTTGAACGTCCCGGCGAACGCCGGGTCCCAGGAGACCTCGACCAGGCGCTGGCCGTCGAGGACCTCCTTGGTCACGAGCGGGCAGCGCAGGGAGTGGACGGTCAGGCCCCGGCCGGCCGTGATGTAGCCGACGACCGGCTCGCCCTTGACCGGGGAGCAGCACTTGGCCAGCTTGATCGTCTGGCCGTCGATGTCCCGGATCCTGACGGTCGGGCCCGGCCCGGGAGCGAGGCGCGCCGCCGCCTTGTCGATCAGGCCCTCGCGGCGCGGGGCGACCGGGCCGAAGACGGCCTCGACGAGGCCGCGGTCGACGACGATCCGCCCAAGCCCGACCTGCCGGAAGAACTCCTCCGCCGACGCCGCGCGCGGCCCGAGGGCGGCCGCCAGCCTCCCGGCCAGGGCCCCCTCCTGCCGGGCGCCGGCCGGCAGGTCGTACTTGCGGACCTCGCGGTCCCAGAGCCGTCGGCCTAGGGCGACGCTCGTCGTCCGGCTCCTGGCGTTGAGCCAGCGCTTGAGCTCCTGGCGGGCCCCGCCGGTCGTCGCGGCGGCCAGCAGGCCCCGCGTCGGGGCCTTGTCGGCCGAGGCCTGGATCTCCACGATGTCCCCCGTCCGGAGCACGGTCTTGAGCGGGGCGGACGTGCCGTTGATCCGGGCCGCCGAAGCGTGGAGCCCGATCTCGGTGTGGACCTTGAAGGCGAAATCGAGGGCCGTGGCCCCGGCCGGCAGGTCGACGACCTTGCCCTTGGGCGTGAAGACGTAGACCTCCTCCGGGATGAGGTTGGTCTTCAGGCTCCGCAGGAACTCATGGGGGTTCTTCTTCTCCTCGAACAGGGCGGCCATCTCCCGGAGCCAGTGCAGGCGGCGGTCCTCCTTCATCGGGGCCGGAGGAGCGTCCTCCTTGTACCGCCAGTGGGCGGCGATGCCGTTCTCGGCGAGGTCGTGCATCTCCTGGGTCCGGATCTGGATCTCGAACTTCTTCCGCCCCTCGGTGATGACGGTCGTGTGCAGGGCCTGGTAGAGGTTCGGCTTGGGCATGGCGATGAAGTCGCGGAAGCGCTGGGGCAGGTGCGGCCAGCGCTGGTGGATGATGCCCAGGATGGCGTAGCAGTTCTTGACCGAGTCCGTGATCACCCGGAGGGCCAGGAAGTCGAACACCTGGTCGAAGCCGATGTCGCGCCGCTTCATCTTGCTCCAGATGCTGTAGGGCCTCTTCACCCGCGAGAAGACCCCGGCCGGCAGGCCGTTGGCCGCGAGCAGGTCCTCGAGCGTCCGCTTCATGGCCTCGAGGTCGGCCTCGGCCGCCTTCCTCTGCGGCTCCACGTCCGCGGCGATCTTGGCGAACTCCTCGGGGGCGACGTAGCGGAACGAGAGATCCTCGAGCTCGGCCCGGATGCGGCCCATGCCGAGGCGGTTGGCGATGGGCGCGTAGATGTCGAGCGTCTCGCGGGCGATCTGGCGCCGCCTCTCCTCGTCGAGGTGCCGGAGGGTCTTGAGGTTGTGGACCCGGTCGGCCAGCTTGATGAAGATGATGCGGATGTCGTCGGTCATCGCCAGGATGATCTTCCGGAGGGTCTCGGCCCGGCGGACCTCGGGCGACACCTCCTGGACGCGGCTGATCTTGGTCACGCCCTCGACCAGGTCGGCGACCTCCTTGCCGAAGCTCTCTCGCAGCCCGGCGGCCGTCGTGTCCGTGTCCTCGAGGACGTCGTGGAGAAGGGCGGCGACCAGGGTCGTCTTGTCGAGCTTCATGTCGGCGAGATAGTCCGTCACCTCGAGCGGGTGGCTGAGGTAGGGCTCGCCCGAGCGGCGGACCTGGCCCTTGTGGGCCTGGCCGGCGAAGACGTAGGCCTTCCGCAGGGCGGGGACCTCCTTCTCGCTGACGTAGGAGGCGACCTTCTCGAGGATGTCGTCAAACCTGACCACGGCTGGCGCCTCCTTCCTGCCCGAGGATCCAGGCCGCGGCCTCGAGGATCCCGGCGGCGGTGTGGGCGGGCCGGACGCCGAGCGCGGCGAGCCCCGCCCCGGCCCGCCTCCCGTGGCCCGTGAGGACGAGGACGGGGCGGGCGCCGACGCGGAGCCCGAAGAGGACGTCGTCGGGCTTGTCCCCGACCATGAAGGAGGCGCCGAGGTCGAGCCCAAGCTCCTCCGCCGCGCGCAGGCCCAGGCCGGGCCGCGGCTTGGCGCAGGGACAGCCGGCGCCGTCCGGGCCCGCCGGGGCGTGGGGGCAGGAGTAGAGGCCGTCGAGGGGGGCGCCGCGGCGGGCGAAGGCTTCGAGGAAGCGGGCGTGGAGCGCCTCGAGCTCCGGCCCGTCGAAATAGCCGCGGGCGAGGCCGGACTGGTGGGTGACGACCACGGCGGCGAAGCCGGCCCCGCGCAGGAGGCGGACGGCCTCGAACGCGGCGGGGTAGATGTGGACCTGCCGGAAATCGGCCGGGTAGCCGACGTCCTCGTTGAGGGTGCCGTCGCGGTCGAGGAATACGGCCCTGCGCGTCTTCATGGCTGGCGTTCGCCGTTGGCGGCGACCTCCTGTCCGGCGGCTAGGCCGAGGACTTGTCGGGCTTGCCGGGCGTGACCTTGGCCCCGTCTCCGGAGCACGTTTCGGCCGGGGCCTTCGCGCCGTTCTTCGCGCCGGGCTTGGCCGCGGCGGGCGCGGGGGCCTTCTTGGCGTAGTCGGTGACGTACCAGCCG
>CAZFBC010000277.1:0-3059 GCA_964517245.1 uncultured Eubacteriales bacterium
CAGCAACTCCTGTGGCGTTCCTCGCTTTTTCCGTGAAGTTGTTCCATTTGGGTTCCGGAGGAATCGGGAGGTGGTTTTGGGATGTACTGAGGGGGTTAATGGCGTGATGAGCCGTGGAGGTTTTGGCGGATTGGAGCGTGAACATTTTGGGAGATTGTCTCGGGGACTGATTACCGGAGAGCGGTCTTGATTTGGCGCAAGCATTCCAGGGCGCGTTGACGACCACGTTGTTGCTCGCGAGGGGAGAGTGCCGGCGCTGAGGGTGGTGGGGATGGAAGTGGGGAAGGAGCGCGCAAGCGCACGCGACTGATCTGGAGATCTTCCTCGAAGCGGTCGGGTTGGAGCAGGTTGGAGAGTTTGAGGGCGCCGACGTTGCGGCGTTGGGCGCGGATCTCGCGCTGAAGATAGGCGATGACCGAGCGCAGATCCTCGAGGCCGTAGCCGGCGCGGAGCAGTTCGTACCAGAGGCGTTCCCGGTCAAAGCCCAGACGCAGGCTCTGACCGGTCAAGTGGCAATAGAGTTGGTGGGCCTGAAGGATGGCCTCGGGCTGGACCGGGAAGGAAGTCGATGGAAGCGATTGGGGCATGGTCGTCGGTTCAGGTAGGAGTGTCAGTGGCGGGAGGTGGGAGCAGTCCGGCCGCGCCGGGGACTTGCTCGATGGCGGCTTGGACGTGCGGGGGTTGGATGGTCTGGGCGCCGGCGCTGGCGGCGTGGATCCAGGCGGCGCGGCAGAGCAATCCCAGGCTGCGGGCCAGACCGCTGCTGGCGCTGGTCAACAGGTTCAAGGCGGCGGGTTCGATGGCCGGCCGGTCAATGCCTACAGCCTTGAGACTCCGTTCGACGTAATCTGCGACCAGGGCGGCCGTCCACGGACCAAGGTGGAAGTGGCAGGCGATGCGCGAGAAGAGTGAGCGATGCTGGCGCAGGCGCAAGGTGCCCAGCAGATATTCGTCGCCGATGAGCACCAGGGCGAAGGCTGGGGGATCGGCCAGGTTCAGGCCCAGGAGCAGGCGCACCTCTTCGAGGCTGCCATAGCTGAAGCTTTGGGCTTCATCCAGGAGGATCAGGGGGACGACTTTGCCCAGTTCGGCGAGGGCTCTTTCAATCGAGGCCAGGTTGGTTTCGCGTCGGAAAGCGGCCCGTTGACCCAGCCTGGAAGCCAGCACCGAGAGCAAGCCGCAGCCGCTCAAGCTGGCGTGAGAGAGCGGCAAGGGATGGAAGAGGCGACGGTCCAGACGGTTTAACCAGCGGCCGATGAGGGCCGATTTGCCCACGCCATTGGGGCCGGCCAGGAGCATCACGCTGCGCAGGGTGGCGGTTTGATCCAGCAAGGCCAGGGCGCGCTGGTTTTGCGGGGTCTCCAGCCAGGCTTCGGCGGAGGGTTCACCGAAGGGCACCGCGGTGGCTCCCCACTGACGGGCTAGGAGCGAGAGCTCCAGATTAGGCGCGTTTTTCATAGGTATCGCTCCCCGGGATTTGGCTGTTGAGATGGGCGTTGACCCTTTGGGCCAAGCCGAAGGCGGTGCCGCGATAGAAGACTTCGATGCGGTCCAGTTTGAAGGGATCGAAACGCAACTCGACCTCGAGGGTGCGCAGGCTCAGGTCCACTTCGTAGAGTCGATTGCCCAGGCGGATGGTGCCGTCCCGACGGACGGTGCGAGTGAGTCGATGATAAAAGAGCTGATCCAGATCCAGATGAGGATCGAGGGCTTTGACCAGATGGGCGCCGCGCTGGTAGCGCTCGATGGGGGTCATGCCGGTGCTGGAATGGACGCGGGGGTGATAGACGCTCTGCAGCCAGGTGGAGAGCTTGGCATTGAGTTCGGCGAGGGTGGTGGCGGCTTGACCGGGCAGGCGCAAACCGGCTTCGAAATCCTGCTGGATGGTGGAAAGCACCCGCTCCACTTTTCCCTTCGACCAACTATGGTAGGGCTTGGCGTGCAGGAGGCGGATGCCGAGGTTGGCGCAGACGACGCGGGTATGATCGTTGGTGAAGGGGCCACCCTGATCGGTGTAGAGTTTGGTGGGCAGGCCGCGGCGGCGCACGGCCTCCTTGAGGGTTTGATGGAAGGCGGCGGTGTCGGCCTGCGCAAAGTAGGCCGCATAGGGGATGAGGCGGGAGTGGTCGTCGATGATGACACAGAGGGAGGTGGCCAGGGCTTTGGTGCCGTCGGCCGGGCGCAGATAAGGGCCGGGGGAGAAGTCGGTCATCCAGAGGTCATTGACGAAAGGGGCCTCGAAGGACTTGGTGGCGCCGCTGAGGGGTTGACGCAGTTGTTGACGACGGGCTTGGGTGTGCAGTTGGTGCTCCCGCAGGAAGCGGTAGATCGAGTTGAGCGAAGGCAGTTGCGGATCCTGTTCGCGCCAGCGCCGGCAGAGCACCTTGACGGGCACGGCCAGGTGGGCCTGGGCCTGTTCCAGAATCCACTTTTGCTGGTCGGGCGTCAGCTTGCGCGGTTGGCCTTTATCGGTGCGTACCTTGGGTGTCAACGCGGCGAAGCCACCGCGCTGGTAATCGTACCACCAGTCTTCGAGCGTGCGACGGGCCCGCAGCCGCTGACTGCCATCGGGCAAGGTCATCGGACGAAGGCTCACCTGTTCCAGGGCCGCCGATAACGGAAAACCCTGGCGTACGAGGTCCTGGATTTGGGTGATGAAGGCAAAACGCTCCAGCGCGAGCGCCTGCGAGGGCGGAATTTGAGGTTCGTTTTTCACGCGAGCCGGTGTAACGCGCTCAAAAGCTCCGGAGAAGAAAACCCTTTTGTGGGGTGGTATCCCGCCGGGCGACGCACGCCACCGACCACGGGTCAAACCGCTGCGCGCAGGCCGCTACGGGGCCGGTCGCAAGCAGGCGTAATCGCCCAGGAGCGAACGCTTGCAGGACCGGGCCAGAAACCGCAACATCGCCTCCGCCGAACCGACCGCCAGCCGCAGCTCTTTCCAGAGCTGCGCGCCGGTGAGAGGTCCGGCGGGTATCATCTGACCAAAGGTGTCCTGGAGGACGTTGACTCTGGTCAGAAATCGGTTCCAGGCCCGGTCCAAGCAACCGGCCTCGATC
>CAZFBC010000278.1:0-3007 GCA_964517245.1 uncultured Eubacteriales bacterium
CCCGGCGAGAAAGGCCAGGGTCATGAGCGTGGCCCGGAGGACGGAGGGGCTGGCCTCGACGAGGACCGTGTAGAAGACGAGGAAGAGGGCCAGGGCCAGGCTCGAGGCCCGGCGCGACATCCGGACGAGACGGAAGAGCGAGAAGAGCAGCAAGTTGATGATGGCGATGTGGCCGCCGGAGATGGCGAACAGGTGGTAGAGCCCCGTTCTCTGGAGGCTCTCGACGGTCGGTTCGTCCAGGCGGCCGTCCTCGCCGAGGAGCAGGGCCTCGAGGACGGCCCCGGCGGGGGAGATGTCCAGGCCGTCCGGGGCGGGGAAGCGGCGCTCGAGCTCGTCCTGGATCCAGCCGCGCACGCGCGACACCCGGGCCCGGAGCGAGACGGCGGGGGCGTCGCCGGTCCGGGCGACGAGGAGCGAGGATTTCGTCGAGGCCCGGCGGTGGACGTTCAGGCCCTGGAGGTGGCGCCCGTACGAGAAGGCCCCGAAGTTGCGGAACGAGCCGCCGGTCGAGAGCCGGACGGAGGCGCGGACCGTGTCCCCGACGAGGCCGTCGAACCGGGGCCGGACGCCGCGGGCGAACGGCACGCTCAGCCTGAGGCGGCCGCGGACGGGCGCCTCGATGCCGCCCGCCTCGACCGACCGGATGGCGACGAACAGGACGTCCCGGTCCGGCTCGCGGCCGGGCGAGCGGCAGAGTCGCCCCGAGACGTCGACGTAGCCGGGCGCCCGGCAGGCGTGGAGGGCGTTCAGCCGGTAATCGCGGTCGTGGACGGCGAGGCGGGCCGCGCCCGAGGCCGCGACGGCGGCGAGGAGAAGAAGCGCGGCGGCGCGGTCGGCGCGCCGGGCGAACGCGAGCCAGGCCGCCGCGGCCAGGATCAGGGACGCGGCGCAGGGGACGCCTGCGGGCGCGGCGAGGGCCTCGGCCGCGGCGATGCCGAGGGCGAACGCGGCGGCCAGGAACAGGAGGGGATGGGAGCCGGCCCTCAGAGGCCGGGGAGGCTCGCGGCGGGGGCGCTCTGGGCCTCGAGGGCGTCGATCACGAGGCGGCTGAGGATCATGACCCCGAGGGGGATGGCCCTCTCGTCCGGGCTGAAGCTCGGGCTGTGCAGGGGCGCCGCCGTCGGCGCGGCCGGGTTCTTGACGCCCAGGAAGAAGTAGAAGCCGGGGACCTTCCGGGCCAGGAAGGAGAAGTCCTCGGCGATCATCTGCGGCTTCCACTCGGCGACCTTGCCCTTCCCCAGCAGGCCGATCAGGGTCGGGGTCATGGCCGCGGCCAGCTCGGGATTATTATAGACGGACGGGAGGCCTTCTTTATACTCAAGGCGGCAGTCGGCGCCGAACATTTCGCCGGCGTTCCGGACGACGCTCTCCATCGCCCGGCGGACCTTGCGGCGGTTGGCCTCGGTCATCGTCCGGACGGTGCCCTCGAGGACGACGCGGTCGGCGATAATGTTGCGGCGCGAGCCGCCGTGGATCGTCCCGACGGTCACGACGGCCGGGTCGGTGGGGTCCGTGGTCCGGCTGACGACCGTCTGGAGCGCCGTGACGATGCCGGCGGCGGCCACGATGGCGTCCACGCCCTCGTGGGGCCGCGCGCCGTGGGCGCTCCGGCCGTTGACCGTGACGACGAAGGTGTCGGCCGCGGCCGTGACGTTGCCGGGGGCGACGAGCACGGTGCCGACGTTCTCGGGCCAGACGTGGAAGCCGAAGACGGCGCCTACGGGGGGATCATCCAGGGCCCCCTCGCGGACCATCAGCTCGGCGCCGCCCTCCTCACCCTCCGGCGCGCCCTCCTCGGCCGGCTGGAAGAGGAAGGTCACGCTGCCCTTGACGACGTCCTTGAGGGCGCCGAGGACCATGGCCGTGCCGAGAACGACCGAGCTGTGGACGTCGTGGCCGCAGGCGTGCATGACGCCCTTGTTGAGCGACTTGAAGGGCAGGTCGGTCGCCTCCTCGACCGGGAGCGCGTCCATGTCGGCCCGGACGGCGACGGCCGGGCCGGCCTGGGCCCCCCTGAGGACGGCCACGACGCCGGTCTTGGCGACGCCCGTGCGGACCTCGAAGCCGAGCGTCTCGAGCCTGTTGGCGATGAGCCGGGCCGTCTCGAATTCACGGTTTCCGAGCTCGGGATTCATGTGGATGAACCGCCGGATCTTGACGATCTCGGATTTGTTCTTCTCGACCTCCGCGTCGATCCTCTTGGCCGTCTTGGGGTCGACGGGCCGGGCGGCCGGCGGCAGGCCGGCGAGGACGGCGAGAAGGGCGAGGGCTGCGGCGGAGGCCGGACGGGTCTTCATGGTGCTCCTCTCCCCGGGCGCGGACACGCGGCGGAACGGGAAGGACCGGAACGCGAGGGGGCCGGAGGGCTACTTCTTTTTTTCTTCGCCCTTGTGATGGATCTCGTCCTTCTTCTTCTCGATGAAGTCGCGGAGGGCGTCGACGCCCTCGCCGGTCTTCTCCTTGACCAGGCGGACGCCCTTCTCGGCCTCCTTGGCGATCTTCTCGTAGCCGTCCTTGGCCGCCTCGCCGGTCTTTACGGCCTGGTCCTTGATCTTCTTGCGCGTTTCCTTGCCGCTCGCGGGAGCGAGAAGGAGGCCCGCGACGAAGCCCGCGGCCGCGCCGGCCGCGAACGTCAGCAGGGAATCCCAGAAATGGCTGTCTTTGTTATCACCCATCCTTATCTCTCCTTTTTTTTTTGAGCCGCCGCAGGCCGAAGCTGAGCAGCGGGAAGAGGAACGGCCAATACCTCGCCGACGGGCGGACGACCTTGGACGCCAGGAAGAGGGTGACCGCCGAGAGCCCGGTCATCGCCTTCTTCGAGGCGGTCAGGACCTGTCCGACGTCGTCCAGGCTGGCGTCGATCTTGGCCTCGATGACCTTCAGGCCGTCCATCGCCTCCTGGGCCTTGACCAGGGTCCTCTCGGCCTCCCGGGCGGTGCGGCGGAGCTGGCTCAGGAACATGACCAGGAAGGTCACGGCGACCACGGCCGCCACGGTCAGGATGAGC
>CAZFBC010000279.1:0-2958 GCA_964517245.1 uncultured Eubacteriales bacterium
CGCGTCGCCCCGCCGCCGTGGTTGCCGAGGCCCCAGAAGACGGGGACATCGCGGCCGAGCTTCAGGGCCAGGGCGACCCCCTCGCGGAGGCGCGCCCCAATGTTGTCGTGCTCCGTGTGGTAGAGCCCGACGGCGATGCGGTAGGCCGGGATGACCGTGCCGTCGACGCCGCGCCAGCGGTAGAGGTCGGCGGGCAGGGCCAGCTCGCCGGCCCGGGGCCGCATGTGGACGTACATCTCGTAGCCGGCCCGGCGGAGGATCTGGGGCAGGCCGCCGCTGTGGCCGAAGGAGTCGAAGTTGTAGGCGACGCGCGGCGAGACGCCGAGCTTTTCGCGGAACCAGCGCCGGCCCTCGGCGATCGTCCGGACGAGCGACTCGGTGCCCGGCAGGTTGACGTCGGGCTGGATGAACCAGCCGCCGGAGACGGCCCAACGCCCGGCCCGGACGTGGCGGCGGATCGCGGCGAAGAGGGCCGGGTCGAGCCGCTCCGCCCACTGGTAGAGGACGGCCTCGTTGTGGCAGAAGACGAGCGACGGGTGCCCGTCGAGGATGTCGACCGCGGCGCGGAAGGTCGCCAGCGCCTCCGACGCCCCCTCGTCCCACCGCCACTGCCACACCGGGTCGAGGTGCGCGTTGCAGATAAGGTGGACGGCCGGGCTCCCCATCAGATCTCGTCCTTCGCGGGCAGGGTCTTGTACCAGGTGAAGTAGAGCACGACCGCCAGGGCGGCCGCGGCGGCCAGCCATATCCCCAGCTGCTCCCAATTCCTCAGGAACAGGTAGAACGGCAGGATGGCCAGGGAGAACTGGAAGACGGCCGCCACGACGCCGTTGAGCATGTCGATCTTCGGCATCTTGTCGCGCTCCGGCACGAGCCCGCGCCGGACGCACTCCCGGCGGACCGGACCCCAGAACCCGAACGGCCGGACCCTGGCGTAGAATTTGACCAGGACCTCCATGTCCGCGGGCTTCGTCAGCGCCGCCGCGACCAGCGTGGCCGCGAGCCCCAGGCCGACGTCGACGGCCAGCGACGCCGACGCGTGGAGGCCCTTGACGAAGACGAGCCGCAGAGAGATCAGGACCGCCGACGCCCCCATCCCCCAGACGAAGGCCCGGGCCCCGAACCGCCACCAGTGCCAGCGCAGGGTCGCCGGCACCAGGATGACCGTGACGACGACGAAGACCATGGTCTCCCAGGCCGTGACGACGTTCGTGAAGGACAGCGAGAAGACGAAGCCGACGAGGACGGCCGCGACCGAGGCGGCCTGCCCCAGCCGGACGAGCGTCCTCTGGCTCATGTCCCTGGCGAAATAGCGCTTGACGAAGTCGTTGATGACGACCGAGCTGGTGACGTTGATCATGGCGCTGATCGTCGACATCAAAGCCGCGAGCAGCACGGCCATGAACAGCCCCCGCAGCCCGACCGGCATCTTCAGCAGGACGAGGGGCATGATCTTCTCGGCGTCGAATCCGGCCTGCGTCCCCAAATAGGAGATGCCCAGGACCATGAAGGCGACGCCGAGGACCCAGCGCAGGTTGTAGCCGACCGTCCACATCCCGGCCGCCAGCTGGGCGTCGCGCGGCGAGCGCGTCGTCAGGAAGAACTGGAAGTCCCAGACGTTCGGCCCGCTGAGCAGCCGGAACATCATCCAGAAGAAGCCCGCCGCCATGAGCGGCCCGAACATCCCGAAGTGCCGGTAGGCCGCCGGCGTGTCGCCCGCGAACCCCGACCACAGCGTCCAGGTCGGGGCCAGCGAGAACCAGGCCGGGTCCTTGGCGATGAACGTCGCCGCCGCCGGCCGCGCGAAGACCATGAAGGCCATGACGACCGCCCCGGCCCCGATGAGCAGCGTCTGGAAGATGTCGGTCAGGATGACGCCGAAGAACCCGCCGAGCGTGACGTAGACGCCGACGACGGCCAGCACGAGGAGCGTCGCCTCCCAGCGCGGCAGGGGCAGGAACTCCTCGGCGAACTTGCCCGCCCCGACGCTGATGAACATCAGGTTGAAGACCATCAGCACCAGCAGGAAGACGGCCGCCGCGAGCCGGGCCGCCTCGGCGTCCTTCCCCTTCCCGAAGCGCGTCTCGTTCCACTCGGCGAAGGTCATGACCCCCGAGCGGCGGATGTACTTGGCCTGGAAGGCCATGTAGAAGGCGATCATGAACCAGCCCCAGAAGACGTGCGTCGCCCACATCGACTTGAGCCCCAGGTAGAACAGCAGCCCGATCATGGACATCGTCCCGCCGATGTCGATGTAGCTCGAGCAGCCCGCGAGGCCCAGCATCCACCAGGGCACGCTGCGGTCGGCCAGGTAGAACGAGTCGAGCTTGCGGGTCGCCCGCCTGCGGAGGACGACGCCGACCAGGGCCACGGCGGCGAGGTAGACGGCGACGATGGCCAAGTCGACAGGGTGGAGGTTCATGCCCCAAGGTATACCACCGCCCGCGAACGGGGGTCAAGAAAGGGCCGGCCGGAAGCGCCCCTGTTCATCCGCCGCGAATCGTGCTAAAATGTCCTCTCAAAAGGACGGAGAATTATGCCCAAGACCACGAATAGACCGATGAAGAACCTGCTCTTCTGGATCTCGGCCGGGATCCTCATCATCGTCCTCTGGAGCCTCCTCCAGTCCCCGGCCATGGCCAAGAAGGACATCACCTTCTCCCAGTTCATGGCCGAGGTCGAGCAGGCCCGCGTCGCGGAGGTCGTCATCCAGGACAGCCAGCTCCGCGGCAAGTTCACCGACGGCCAGACCTTCAAGACCGTCCTGCCCGCGGGCTACGACGACCTCATCCGGATCCTCCGCGACAACAAGGTCGACATCGTCGTCAAGGACACCTCGCGGAGCCCGATCTTCACCATCCTCATTGGCTGGTTCCCCATCCTGCTCATGATCCTCTTCTGGGTCTTCTTCATGCGCCAGATGCAGGCCGGCGGCAACAAGGCCATGTCCTTCGGCAA
>CAZFBC010000280.1:0-2958 GCA_964517245.1 uncultured Eubacteriales bacterium
CGCCGGCCGCGAGCAACATGACGATGGATAGGATACCCATCACTTTCAGGAATCTCTTCATTCTCTCGATACCTCCTTTTCCTCTATTTCTATTTAAAGAGCGCACTATTGATAATCCTTTAAGGGTAGGCCTGTCTAGGCACTGCTTGCTGTTCTATAGGCTTTTATTGCTCCTTTGCGGGTACCCTTCTACCCCCCCTGGTCACCGGAAGGGAGGACCGGAACAGCCGGAAAGACGCCTTTCCGGCGACGATGAGCGGGAAAGACAGGTTGTGGGGTTTTTCCCTGGTCTTTTAGCCTCCTTAGCCGCCGCCTAATATTCTCACCCATCCCCCCCCAAAGTCAAGCCGCGGCTAGCCATTTTCGGAAATATCGCCCCCTCCAACGCAACTCGTTGATTTTATTATTGTCTATAAGGAGCCCAAGGCCCTTCCCGGGGTTTCCGTTCTTGCTGTCCCGCGGCCGGTGCCTTCCGCCCCGAAATGTTGTATGATACCGGGACGATACCGTCCCGGAGGTGCCCGATGCCGCAAGCCTGGATTTCCCGCGCGAGGAGGGCCTTCCCGGCCCTGGTGGCCGTTCTCGTCCTGGCCGCGCCGTTCTTCGCCCAGCAGGCGAAAAAGCCCAAGATCCTCCAATCGACCAAGCCCGAGCTCCGGCTCGAGGGCTTCGAAGCCTACAAGGCCATGCGCGCCTCATCGAAGCTCAAGGACCTCGAGTGGCGGTTCCTCGGCCCGACCAACGTCAGCGGCCGGGTGACCGACGTCGCCGTCGTCGCCCCCAAGGGCCGAAGCTACACCGTCTACGTGGCCTCGGCCTCGGGCGGCGTCTGGAAGACCGCGAACGAGGGCACTACCTGGACGCCGGTATTCGAGGGCGAGTCCACGTCGGCGGTCGGCGACATCGCCCTGGCCCCGTCGGACCCGAACGTCGTCTGGGTCGGCACCGGCGAGCACAACATCTTCCGCAGCTCCCAGGCCGGCCTCGGCGTCTACAAGTCGACCGACGGCGGCGCGACCTGGGCCCACATGGGCCTGGCCGACACGAACACGGTCTCGCGCGTCCTCGTCCACCCGACGGACCCCGACGTCGTCTACGTCGCGGCCGGCGGCCACGAGTGGACCCGCAACGCCGAGCGCGGCGTCTTCAAGACCGCGGACGGCGGCAAGAGCTGGGAGAAGGTCCTCTACGTCAACGACGAGACGGGCGCCTACGACCTGGTCATGGATCCGCGCTCGAGCGACACCCTCTACGCCGCCATGTGGCAGAGGACCCGCCGGAAATGGAACGACCCCCGGACCGAGGCCCACCACACCGGGAGCGGCATCTTCAAGACGACCGACGGCGGCAAGACCTGGACGGCGGTCAACACGGGCCTCCCCGAGGCCCGGCACCGGGGCAGGATCGGCCTCGACCTCTGCCTGACCAAGCCCGACACCCTCTACGCCCTGGTCGACAACTACGAGATCTCCCGCGAGCCGACCCCCTCCGAGATCGCCGACTCCTACGGCGTCCCCTCCTCCGGCTTCATCAAGGGGGCCACCGTCTACCGCTCCGACGACGCCGGCGCGACCTGGGCCCAGACGAGCGGCCTGACGCCCCAGCAGAAGACCTACCTGGAGCGCCACTCCGGCACCTACGGCTGGGTCTTCGGCCAGATCCGCGTCGACCCCAACGACCCGGAGACCTCCTACATCATGGGCGTGCCCTTCAGCGTCTCGACCGACGGCGGAAAGACCTACGCGCGGCTGCGCTCGCCCGGCGGCGACCACCACGCGCTCTGGATCGACCCGGCCAACTCCGACTACCTCTTCCTCGGCTTCGACCAGGGGGCGGCGGTGTCCTACGACCGGGGCAAGACGTGGCGCTATTTCCGGGACGGCCTGCCCGTCTGCCAATTCTTCAACGTCAACTACGACATGGCGACGCCCTTCAAGGTCTACGGCTCCATGCAGGACCACGGCAGCTTCCGGGCCAAGGTCGACCTCGGCGGCGGGCGCGGCCGCATCCCGGCCCAGGAGTTCGAGGGCGCGCCCGGCGGCGAGGGCTCCAACCACTTCGTCGACCCGACCGACCCGGACGTCGTCTACTCGGCCGGCTTCTACGGCACGCTCGCGCGGGCCGACTACTCGAAGCCGGGGCGGTTCCCCGGCCGGCCCGCGTCGAAGACCATCCTGCCGTCCGTCTACGAGAACGAGCCGCCGCTGCGGGGCCAGTGGATGGCCCCGTTCATCCTCTCGCCCCACAACCCGGACATCGTCTACCACGGCATGCAGTACGTCTTCCGGTCGCTCGACCGGGGCGACACCTGGGAGCGCATCAGCCCCGACCTGACGACCGACGACCCGGCGACGCGCGGCGACATCCGCTACCAGACGCTCTTCACCATCTCCGAATCGCCCCTCAAGTACGGGCTCCTCTACGCCGGGACCGACGACGGCCGGCTGTGGGTGACCCGGGACGGCGGCCAGGCCTGGCGCGAGATCACGGCCGGCCTGGCCCCGGGCAAGTGGATGTCGCGGGTGGTCGCCTCGGCCTACGCCATGGGCACGGTCTACCTGACGCAGAACGGCAAGCGCGACGACGACTTCACCCCCTACGTCTGGAAGTCGGAGGACTACGGCCGGACGTGGCGGGACATCTCCAAGGGCATCCCGGTCGGGCCGGCGAACGTCATCCGGGAGGACCCGGTCGACGCGAACATCCTCTACGTCGGGACCGACATGGGCGTCTACGTCTCCAAGGACGGCGGCGCGACCTGGGCGGTCCTGGGCGGGAACCTGCCGACCGTCTACGTCCTCGACCTCGTCGTCCACCCGCGCGACAACGTCGTCGTCGCCGCCACGCACGGCCGCGGCATGTGGGCCCTCGACGCCGACGCGGTCAACGGCGGGCGGGCGCGGGCGCGCTTCTCCGACGACGACTGAGCGACGGAAGGGCGGAAGGCGCGGAGGGCGG
>CAZFBC010000281.1:0-2954 GCA_964517245.1 uncultured Eubacteriales bacterium
TCCCGGCTTCGACCGTGAAGCTCTCCCCCGCCCGGCAGTCCTTCCAAGCGTCGCTACCCGGCAGCCTGACCGTCAGCGTCCCGCTGACCACGGACATGATCTCGAGCGTGGACGTCCCGAACTCGTACTCTCCCGGGGCCATGACACCGACCGTCGCCGGCCCGTCGGCCGTGGTGAACGCGAGCGATCTGACCTTGCCGTCGAAATACTCGTTGACTTTGAACATATCGACTCCTTCCTGGGCCAACTCGTCAAGCCGCTTATAATCAATGCGGGCTTTCCTTGTCAACGCCGTCCGCGGCGCCCGCGGGCCATTGACGGTGCCGTGCCCGAGTGATATCCTCGGCCCATCGGAAAGGGCCCGGGGGACGGCCACATGTCCCGGTCTCGATCGCTCAGGCCCTCAGGGGGAAGCCATGGAAACTAAGGGATACCCCGGCAAGACCGAAACCCTCCAATCCTCGGGCGAAACCGCGCGCGCGATAGGCCCCTACCATCTCCTCGAGAAGATCGGCGAAGGCGGGATGGGAGAGGTCTGGGTCGCCGAGCAGCACAAGCCCATCCACCGCCGCGTGGCCCTCAAGCTCATCAAGGCGGGCATGGACACGAGACAGGTCATCGCCCGGTTCGAATCGGAGCGGCAGGCCCTGGCCATGATGGACCATCCGGCCATCGCCAAGGTGTTCGACGCCGGGGAGACCGACGAGGGCCGGCCCTATTTCGTCATGGAGTACGTCCAGGGCATCCCGATCACCGCGCACTGCGACCGGAACCGCCTGACGACCCAGGAGCGCCTGGACCTCTTCCGGCGCGTCTGCGAAGGGGTCCAGCACGCCCACCAGAAGGCCGTCATCCACCGCGACCTCAAGCCCACGAACATCCTGGTCGCCGTCCAGGACGGGGTCGCCGTTCCCAAGATCATCGACTTCGGCGTGGCCAAGGCGACGGCCCGGAGCCTGACGGAAAGGACGATGTACACCGAGCTCGGCATGCTGATCGGCACGCCGGAGTACATGAGCCCCGAGCAGGCGGAGATGTCCGGCCAGAACGTCGACACCAGGACCGACGTCTATTCGCTGGGCGCCATCCTCTACGAGCTCCTGGTCGGGGCCCTGCCCTTCGATCCCAAGGAGCTGAGGCGCGCCGGGTTCGACGAGATCCGCCGGAAGATCCGGGAGGAGGACCCGCCCAAGCCGAGCACCAAGCTGAGCACCATGGGGGACGCTTCGACGGCCCAGGCCCAGAACCGGCGGACGGACCGCCCGGCGCTCATCCGCCAGATCCGGGGCGATCTCGACTGGATCACGATGAAAGCGCTCGAGAAGGACCGGACGCGGCGCTACGGGTCGCCCTCGGAGATGGCGGCCGACATCGAGCGCTATCTTCAGCACCAGCCCGTCGTGGCCAGGCCGCCGAGCGCGCTTTACAAGGCCGGGAAGTTCGTCCGCCGCCACGCGGTCGGTGTCGGCGTGGCGGCCACCCTGGCAGTCCTCCTGGTCGCGTTCTCGGTGACGACCGCCGTCCAGGCCCGCCGCGTCGCCCGCGAGCGGGACCGGGCCAACCGGGAGGCCGAAGCCTCCCGCCAGGTCTCGGATTTCCTGACCGGGCTGTTCAAGGTCTCCGATCCGGGCGAGGCCCGCGGCAACAGCGTCACCGCCCGGGAGATCCTCGACCAGGGGGCGGACAAGATCGCGAAAGAGCTCCAGGACCAGCCCCTCGTCCAGGCGCGGCTGATGACCACGATGGGCCAAGTCTACCAGAGCCTGGGCCTCTATGACCAGGCCCTCCCGCTCTTGAGGTCGGCGCTCGAAACGAGGCGAAAAGCGCTGGGGCGCGAGGACCCGGACGTCGCCTCCAGCCTGGAACACCTGGGATATCTGTGGATCGCCAGGGGCGACTACGCGGCCGCGGAGCCCCTGCTTCAGGAATCGCTGTCCCTCCGCAGGGCCCTGCTCGGCGAGGGCCATCCCGACGTGGCGACGAGCCTGGCCACTTTGGGCGAGCTCAGCTACGACAAGGGCGACCTGGCCGCGGCGGAGGATCATTACCGGCGGTCCCTGGAGATCCGGCGGCAGGCGTTCGGCGACGCCCGCGTCGAAGTCGCCGACAGCATGAACAGCCTGGCCGTGACCCTCAAGGCCAAGGGCGATTACGCCGAGGCCGAGGCGATGTACCGCGAGTCCCTGGCCATGCGGCGCCGGCTGCTCGGGGAGGACCATCCCGCAGTCGCCCAGAGCCTGAACAATCTGGGCATGTATCTCTATCAGATGTTCCTCAACAAGAAGAACGACGGGGCCGAGGCCGAGCGGCTCCTTCGGCAGGCCCTGGCCCTGAACCGCAGGATCATGGGGAACGAACATCCGGAGGTCTCGACGAACCTCAACAATCTCGCCCTCCTCCTGCGCGACAAGGGCGAATACGACCAGGCCATCGCCCTGTTCCGTGAAGTCACGGCGCTCGACCGCAAGAGCCTCGGCGACGACCATCCCTACGTCGCGTCGAGCATGAACAGCCTGGCTTCCACCCTGGCGAGAAAGGGTGACCACGGGGCGGCCGAAGAGCTTTTCCGCCAGGCCATGGACATCCAGCGCAAGACCTTTCCCGAGAGGAGCTGGCAGATCGCCACGACCAAGCTCCTGTTGGCGTCCGGCTACATCGAGACGGCGAGATATCGGGAGGCCGAGCCCCTCCTGCTCGAGGCTCTTCCGATCATCGAGGGAGCTTTCGGCCGGGACCATCCCAGGACCCAGGCCGTCCTGAGGCGCCTGGTCGGGCTCTATGACGCGTGGGGAAAGCCGGACAGGGCCGATCCCTATCGGGCGCCGGTCAGTCCGGAGGACAAGAAATAGGGGGGCCTCCCGTTCAGCCTGAAGAACGGCTTCTCATCTTGATCAGGAGCTCCACGACCAGGTTGGCCTGCATGGCCGCCACCAGGGCGACCCGGGGCGCCATCG
>CAZFBC010000282.1:0-2924 GCA_964517245.1 uncultured Eubacteriales bacterium
TACGCCGCCTTCTTCAGCCGCGGGAACTCGGTGACCCGGATGTTGGTGCAGCCGTAGGGCAGGAGCGTCAGCTCCTCGACCGGCCCGTCCGGGGCCTGGGGCTCGGGCGGGATCTCGGCCGCCCAGCCGTGCTTGAGCCCCCAGCCCGGCACCTTGCGGCCCTCGACCCGGGCCGCCGTGCCCGCCCCTTCGGGGGAGAAGGGCCGCTCCCCGACCGGGCGCTCCTCGAAGCGCAGGCCCGTCTCCGGCCGGTCCTCGTCGACGAGCAGCCCGTAGTTCCAATCGGTCGTCGGATGGACCTCCCAGTCGGCGTGCGGGAGCTCCCGGTGCGGCTTGTCTTCGTTGACGCGGGCCCACTTCTCCCCGATCGCCAGCGCGTAGACGAGCGGGCCCCGCTCGACGGCGAGGGCCCCGTTGTAGCGGCGGGAGAAGGCGGCCTTCATCGGCAGGCGCAGGCGGACCTCGTCGCCGTCGCGCCAGTCCCGCCCGACCTCGTGGAAGGTCCCCGGGCGCGGGGGGGCGCCGGCCTTCCCGCCGGCGATCTCGAGCGAGGCGCCCTCGGCCCAGGCCGGGATCCTGAGCCGGAGCGGGAAGCGCGCCCCGCCGGAGGGCGCCTTGATCCGGAAGAGAAGCTCCTCGCGGAAGGGGTAGTCGGTCTCCAGGGCGACCTCGACCGGCCCGTCCGCGCTCTCGAACGAGACCGTGCCCGGGGCATAGGCGGCGGCGACGAGCCCGCCGTCCGGGCTCCGCATCCAGAGATGGGCCGCGAACTTGGGCCAGCCCTGGTGCATGTTGGCCGTGCAGCAGCCGTAGTTCGGCTCGAGCCCGTAGATGTTGGATTCGGGCCCGTTGGTCGTCCACATGTGGTCCGGG
The DNA here is from genome assembly GCA_964517245.1 of uncultured Eubacteriales bacterium. Classification (GTDB taxonomy): domain Bacteria; phylum Acidobacteriota; class Aminicenantia; order Aminicenantales; family Saccharicenantaceae; genus RBG-16-66-30. Next base: position 874 of record CAZFBC010000282.1, read on the forward strand.
TTGACGGCGCACCGGACCTGGTTGGCCTGCTGGTCGTACTGGTGGGCCCACATGTCCGGGGAAAAGGTGGCCGGCAGGGCGTTGAAGGCGACCTTCTCCAGGCGGTCGCCGAAGGCCGGGTCGCCGAGCGCGGCGACGAGGTGCTCGAGCGAGTAGAGGAACTCGACGACGGCGCAGAGCTCGGTCCCCTGGACGGGGTTCTTGCCGGCCAGGCACTCGTCGCCGCTGAACATGCCGTTGGCCTGGCCGTGGTGGCGGTCGAGGAGGGCGATCATCTCGGCCGGGAAGCGGCGGTCCTCCTCGGCCCCGCTCAGGCGCCACCACAGGGCCGCGGACTTGGCCGCCATCCCGGTGTTGACGACGTGTTTGGCCCACTTCCACAGGCCGCGCCGGGGCGTGGGCACGGTGACGTCCTCGCCGCGGTAGAACTCCCGGTAGTCGAAGCCCTGGTCGTGGAGCTTGCGGGCCAGGTCGAGGATCCAGGCCTCGCCGGTGCGCTCGTAGAGACGGAAGGCCGGGACGAGGGCCTCGAACCAGCGGTAGCGCCCCCACTCGAAAAGCGGCTGCCGGTCGAGATGGCCGTTCATGGCCCGGAGGCTGCGCCCGACGGCGTCGAGGGCCCGATCGTCCCCGGTCGCGGCGTGGTACTCGGCGAGGACCTTGTCGACGAGGTGGATGGCCCAGAGGTCGTAGGGCTTGACGCCCGGCGCGTCCCAGTTCTCGGGAAAGGGGCTGAACCAGCCGTCGGGGCGCTGGCGGCGGAGGATCTCGTCGACAAAGCGGCGGGCCTTGGCCTTGAGCCGGTCGTCGTCGAGGAGCCAAGCCAGGGGCACGAGGCCGTCGAGCCAGTAGGGGGCCCTCTCCCAGCCTTCGGCGTCGCCGCCGATCCACTGGCTGCGGGCGACGTCGGGCCAGAACTCGTCGAGGTGGCCGGTCAGTCCGTCGGCCTGAAGGCGGAGCTGGCGGAGGAGCCAGCCTCCGGGCTTGAACGAGGTCAGGGGCAGTGGCCGGAAGGCGGGTTCCCGGAGCCCGGAGGAGACGGACGGCGCGGCTGCGGTCGAGCCGAGGCGGCAGCCGGCGGACATCACGGGGGCGGCCACCGCGGCGGCGCCCATCGTCGCGAAGGTCAGGAAATCCCGGCGGTTGATGGTTTCCATGGCCCCATTATAACCCGACTCGGGGTATAATGGGGCCGTCCCCCGATCGGGTCATTCATCAAGGAGGTCCCCGACATGAATCCCAAAAGAATCGCCGCGTGGCCTGTCGCGGCCCTGGCCGTCCTGGCCTTGGCGGCCTTCGCCGCCGCCGGACCGGCACAGCAGGCCCAAACGTCGGGACAGGCCGAGGCCCGGCCGACGCCGGCCCTCATCGGCCGTCCCATGCCCGACTTCACCCTGCCCGTCTACCAGGGCGGGACGCTGACCCTCTCGTCGCTCCGCGGCAAGAACGTCCTCCTGCTCTTCCCGCGCGGCTACGCGGCCAAGGACTACTGGTGCACGATCTGCAACTACCAGTACGTCGAGCTGGCCGAGCTCGAGAAGGCCGGCAAGATCCGGGAGAAGTACAACCTCGAGATCGTGGTCGTGTTCCCCTACACGCGGGACGTCGTCAAGACCTGGCTCGAGGCCCTGCCGGCCCAGATGGAGTCGATCCGGGACACCAAGAACCCGGCCGACCCCGCCGCGCTCGACGAGAGCGGCCGGCGCCGCATGGAGCGCTGGCGCCAGCTCTTCCCCGCCGATCACGCGCTCGAAAAGGGCCAGGTGCTCGCGCCCTTCCCCGTCCTCGTCGACGGCGAGCGGACGCTGTCCCGGAGCCTGGGCCTCTTCCAGACGGAGTGGAGCGGGAGCAAGATCGAGCAGAACATCCCGAGCGTCTACATCGTCGACGCCGCGGGCGTCCTCCAGTTCAAGTACCTCGGCCAGAACACGGTCGACCGGCCGGGCTTCGACTACATCCTCAAGGTCCTCGACGTCATCAACGGGGGCAAACCTCGGGGGCTCGATTAGCATAAAGGAGATAGCCGTCTCAGGGGACATGCCGTCAGATCG
>CAZFBC010000283.1:0-2921 GCA_964517245.1 uncultured Eubacteriales bacterium
CGACCGTCATGGAATTCCCGTCCTCGCTCAGGCGTCCCCGGTGGGCCTCCCAGGAAACGGCGCCGTCGTCGACGGTCACGTCGAGATCGTGTTCCCAGACCTGGCAGCGCGGGGTCAGGTCGTAGATCAAGGTTATCGCCGTCCGGCCGTCGGGTTTCCTTTCGATGAGCCGCAATTGCCTGTTCCGCTCGGCGAACTTGCCTTCGGGCGCCCCCTCCCAGCAGCCCAAAATGTCTTGATATCTATCTTCATTTGTCCCGGTCCGGCCAGTTGGCCCGGATCCACCGAGCGGCTTGAACAGAGATGAAAGGTCGAGGCGCCGCTGCCCCTTCTTCAGCTCCTCGGCGAGATCCAGGACCACCGCCTTCTTGAAATCGCGGCGGTTGTAGACGTGGACGATGCCCCTTTTCAGGTCGTAGATGTTGGAGTAGACGGTCAGGGAGTCGCCTTCCTGGTGGGTCTTCTCGAGGACGTCGCGGACGAGGTCGACGCTGAGCTCCTTGGCGCCGGACATGATCTTGTCCGCGGCCTTGTATCGCCAACAGGGATATTCTCCGTCCTCGACGTTCGACATGACGAAGTTCGTCGCGATCTGGTACCAGGTATCGCTCCTGACGAACTGGACGCGGCCCTGGCCGTATTCGACGACCATGGAGGCTCCGGTCCGGTCGGCCACGGGAAGCCGGGCCTGTCCGAGCGCCGGGACGTTGGATCTCTCGAAGAAGGCCCTGACGTCCTCACAGGTCGCGCACGTCGCCAGGATGGACATCATGACGATGCCGCGGAACGTCGGCTTGCCCGGATCGGGCTGCCAACCCGTCGGCCTGAGCGCGTTCCCGTCGATGAACAGGCCCTGGTCGTTCATGCCGCCTTGGACGAACGCGTCGTCATAGCCGAATACGACCCGGCCGTGGAAGCTCCCGGACGCGGGGATGAAGTTCACGATCGTCCCGGGGTGGTTGCGGTCCTCGTTGTTCCCGGCCAGGACGAGGCCGTCCCGGGCGGCCATGACGATGGTGCAGCTGTCAGGGCCCGGGATGCCGGCCCGGGCGCGAAGCCGCTTCAGGGCCTCGGAGGCGTAAAGGCGGACCTCCTTGTCCTCGTCATGAAGCGCGGCTTCGAGCGTCGCCAACGCCTGGTCTGAACCGATCTTGAGCAGAGCCACGACGATCGATCGGCGGACATGGACCTCCTCGCCGTCGAATCTCGCCGTCAGGGCGTCAAGCGCGGTCTCGGAGCCGATCTCGCCCAGGGCGTCGACGGCGGCCGCCCGATCCCACCAGTTCGGGTTGTCCAGGAAGCCGAGGAGGGGTTCGACCGCGGCTTCCGCGCCGATACGGCCCAGGGCCACGGCCGCCAGCCGGGAGAGGTCCTTGGCCCGGCTCTCGAGGAGGGCGACGAGAGGATCGACGGCCTCCCGCGCCCGCAGCCGCCCGAGGGCCTCGACGGCCTTGAACCGGACGTCGAGGCTCTCGTCGGAGAGCTTACCGAGGAGCGGGCCGACGGCCCGGGCCTCTCCGACCAGGCCCAGGGCCCGGGCGGCCTCCTGGCGCCTTTCGGGGTCCGGGTCGTCCAGCAATCCGATGAGCGGTCCGGTCGCCGGCCGGCCGATGTCCGCCAGGGCGTCGGCGATCCGGTTCTTTCGTCTCCAGCCCTCCGCCCGCTTCATCTCCTCGACCAGCCTCTCCACGCGGGAGGTCTCCGATCGGACGATCCCGACGGGAACGTCGAGCCGAGCATAACGGCGATGACGGGCATAGAAATGGGAAGAGACCATGAGCAGGGCGGTGACCATGACCAGCGCCGCGGCGATCTCCCCTTTGCGCTCCGGGACGCTCTTCCCGAAAAGGAGACGGACCGGGGCGGCCAAGGCCGTTCTGAGGAAGCGGGGCAGGGGGATGAGGAACGAGACCTTTTTCCCGTAGGCGTCGTAGGCCTCTCCCGAGGTCCTCTTCATTGTCCTCTCTTCGAGCAGGGCGACGCCGACGATGACCATCATGGAAAGCAGCCAAGGCAGGCTGGCCGGGATGCCCCAGGACCTCCGGGGATAGCGGACGCGCTCGAGGGCCAGGAGCATTCCGTAGCTCCAGAGGATCCAGCCGAGGTACTGGGGATGGCGCGAGAAGCGGTAGACCCAGAGATCGGCGACGTCCCGCTTTCTCTGGCGGGCGACGAACCAGGCCAGGGTCCCGAGGACGAACAGGAGCAGGCCCCCGCCGATCGCCGCGTAGACCAACGGCGGATGGGCGTCGATGCCCCGCCGGCCGAAAAGCGAGATGAGGGCGTCGTAGGGCCAATAGACGATGTCGCCGAGCCGGCCGGCGTCGAACGAGACGTCGAGGACAGGCAGCCAGGCCAGGTTCAGGAAGCCCAGCCCGGCCAGGAAGAACATGACCCCGGCGAATTGGGCGAAGACCGGCAGGAACATCGCGGCCGCGCCGGCGGCCGAGAGGCCGGCCTTTCCCGAAGCGAAGCCGGCCACGATCAGCAGGACCATCAGCCCGAAACAGACGTAGCCGATGAGCCGGAAATGGTAGTGTTCGAGGAACAGCTCGGTCCGGAAGATCGTCGCCTCGTCGCCGTGGGAATCCCCCTCCAGGGCCGGCGTGGCCTTGACCAGGGCCGAATGCAGGAGCCTCGGCAGCTCGACCGAGGCGAACGTCAGGCCGATGCTGAAAACGAGAGCCAGGACGGTCAGATAGATGCCGAACGTCCATTTCTTCTTGTCCATGCGGCTCTCCCCTCGTCGTGATCTATCCACGCGGCCGCCTGAAGACCACGGATCCCTACTTCAGCATATAGTCCCAATAATACGCAAGTCCCACCAGATGCCAGTGGTCGAGGAGCAGGACGAAACCGATCCCGAGCGCGGCCAGAAGCGTGTCGTGCAGGCGCGCGGCGAGGACCGTATCACGGGCCCG